>JAGVJZ010000022.1 GCA_020050845.1 Gammaproteobacteria bacterium | reverse complement strand
GTCATTCGACCACAACAATCTTCCTTGAACATCCTTGATGTGACTATAGAGCGTAACGCTTATGGCCGGCAACTTAGCAGTCATATCGATACAGGACAGATTATATTTCCAAAAAATGTGACACGAGATTGTGAAATGGTTTTTATTCGGGCGCCGAAAATTACACGTCTAGGTGCTAACGTTCAGGTTTTTGCCTATCAAAATGATCTTCCTGTCGGTGTCATTGGCGATCGCTGTATGATTACAACTTTTCATCCAGAACTTTCCCAAGACACTGCTATCCATCAATATTTTGTCGATCAAATAAAGTCTTCGTTATACTCGTAGCGGATGATATTTCAGTGTTAGGAATAACACCTAAATATCATCCGCTTCGAGTATAGAACAATGCCAAGTAGTATTTTCTAATTTTGACCAAGTGCAGCCATAAATCGCGCGTAAATTTTCAGGATTCAGTAACGTCTCTTTCGTGCCAGTTAAAACTTTACCGTCTTCAAAGAATAACAAAACAAAATCACAGTATTGCTCAACTAAATTGACATCATGAGTGGCTAGTACTACTGCACGATTTTCTTGCTCACAGAGTTTTTTAAAATAATGCATGACTAAATGTCTGGAAAATGGATCTAATTGATTGGTCGGTTCATCTAGAAGAAAAATTTCGGGATTTTGATATAAAATTCTCGCAATAGCTACACGTTGTTGTTCGCCGCCTGATAAATTTAGAATGTTTTGATAAGCTAAATTGTCTAGATTCAATGCCTTGAAGAGTGATTCTATTTGTGTGACTGACTGTGTCCGACGCTGACTATGTCGACCAGTTGCCACGACATCATAAACTAGTGAAGAAAACAAAAAACGTTGTTCTTGCAAAAGCAGCCCTAGAAGAGTTGCAATTTCTTTTCGCGAAAGTTTTTTTAAAAGCGAATTTTTTAAATAAATGTGTCCTGCGGCAAGCGGTAGCAACGCGCTTAATGTTTGTAGTAATGTCGTTTTGCCTTTGCCATTGAGACCTAATATACCCCAATATTGTCCATGACAAATTTCAAAAGATAAGTTCTGACAGATAAGTTTCTGCTTTCTTTTAATTGTTAAATTTTCGACACGTAGTAGTTCAGCCATAGTGTTTCTGAGAAAGATAAAGGAAGAATGGAATGCCTAGCAGTGAAGTAATCAAACCCACCGGTAACTGCTCTGGTGGTGTAAGAACGCGTGCGATGATATCTGCTGCCACCAATAAAGTTCCGCCAAGTAAAATCACCAGTGGAATAATTTTTCTTGAAGGTCTTTTTTGTAAAAATCTCGCGCAGTGAGGAACGATGAGGCCAACAAAACCAATCGCACCACCTAGACTGACGGCAAGCGCGGTAATAAAACTGCTCAGTAGACAGACAATCAGTTGTAGTCGCTCAGCATTGACGCCTAACGTTTTAGCTAATAAAAAACCTTGGCTGGTAAGCTTGAGGTCTTCTGCGATAAAAAAACTAATTATTCCAGCAATGCATAAAATTCCGAGTGCCAACCAAGGATAATGCTGATAATCAATATCACCAAATAACCAAAATAATAAGGGCTTAGTTTGTCCGACTGGCGCTGTAATTAACAGTAAACTCACTGTGGCACCCCAGAATGCTGCCAGAACGACGCCAACAAGTAATAATTTTGCCGTAGGGACATGACTCATGCTGCCTAATAACAACCAAAGTATTGCCAAGTTGGCTAAGGCCCCTAGGAAGCTAGCTCCAATCAAAGTTGAGCCGCTAAGACCTAACATGAGACCGAGTAAGGTAAACACTGTTGCGCCACCACACGTTCCTAACGTGTAAGGATCTGCCAAGGGATTAGCAAGCATTGCCTGTATTAAGTATCCCGCTAGCGCTAATAAGCCGCCGATGGCAAAAGCATTGAGGGTATGTGGTAATCTGACTTTAAAAAAAATAATTTTTTGGAGAGAGTTTTGGGTGAGAGTGAATAGTGATTGCCAATTAAGATCGAAATCACCTGTCGCCACTGAAATACTACAACAAATGAGACAAATGCCAATCAGAATAATCATCTTTAAATTTTGGTGATCGGTCATAAAGTCTCCATAGCCAAATTATCAAAGAAAAGTTGCTAAAAGCCAACCTTCAATTGCTGAACGAAAAGGTTTATGGAACAATGTACTTGCAGTGGGGGAGATTTTTTTAACCATGATTGATGAAAAAGGTTACCGGTTTAATGTTGGAATTATTCTAGCAAATCAGGATCGTAAGCTTTTTTGGGCACGAAGAATTTGCCAGCCAAACGCTTGGCAATTCCCTCAAGGTGGAATTTCAGAGAATGAAACTCTTGAAGAGGCGATGTATCGAGAACTGAAAGAAGAATTGGGACTCGAGCGCAGCGAGGTTGAACTACTCGCACAAAGTGATCGTTGGTTGTATTACCATCTTCCTAAGAACTATCGCCGTTATAATTCAAAACCGCTTTGTATTGGTCAAAAACAAAAGTGGTTTTTACTCCGCTTTATCGGCAATGAAGCGAATATTCGTTTTGATACCACCGATTCACCTGAATTCGACAAATGGGATTGGGTCGATTATTGGCATCCCGTAGAACATGTTATTACCTTTAAGCGTTTAGTGTACAAGGCTGCCTTAAAAGAATTTGAATCGCTGCTCTTTGAGAAGGATGGTTAATGCTCAAAGTATTAAGGAGAATAGTTCAAGAAGTTAGTTCAGCTCCTAATCTTAGAGACGCTTTAGATATCGCTACGCAACGCATCAAGGATGCGATCTCGGCCGAAGCTTGTAGTATTTTCCTCGTCGATGAAGAGCGAGGTGAATATGTCCTCCTCGCCACAGAAGGTCTTAACAAAAATCTCATTAATAAAGCACGTTTGAAATTTGGAGAAGGGTTAATCGGATTGGTTGGTGAACGAGAAGAGCCGATCAACCTTGATGATGCACCGACTCATCCACGTTTTCGTTACTACCCAGATATTGGTGAAGAGCATTACCACGCTTTTTTAGGTGTTCCCGTCATTCATCGCCGTCAGTTGTTGGGTGTCTTGTTTGTGCAACAGCGAGAACCCAGAAAATTCGATGAATCTGAAGAAGCTTTTTTAGTCACTCTGTCAGTACAATTGGCAACGGCAATTGCTCATGCACAAGCGGCGGGAGTTCTATGGGATCTAAGCGACCGTACGGTAGTTGCTAAAACTTTCAGTGGTCTTCCAGGAGCTCCAGGGGTAGCGATTGGCACAGCCGTGATCGTCTATCCGCTTGCAGACTTAGAGGCGGTTCCTGACCGCAAAATCACAAATATTGAAGAAGAGCTGCGCTTTTTCGAAGAAGCTATTGCAATTACGCGCGAAGATATTAAGTTGTTGGCGAAATCGCTTGCCGTCAATTTACCTCGAGATGAACAAGGCATTTTTGATGCTTATCTACGCATTTTAGAAAGCCCAAGTTTAAGCGAAAAAGTTAAACATGAAATTAAACAGGGGACTTGGGCACAGGCTGCTTTAAAGAAAGCAATAAAGCAGTATGTTTTGCAATTTGAAGCAATGGACGATCCTTATCTACGAGAGCGTGCCGCTGATTTTCGAGATTTGGGGCAACGAATTTTAGCCCATCTGCAGTCCACTGATCCTAAGGCAACTGCATCTTATCCTAAAAATACTATTTTAGTTGGTGAAGAGGTCACCCCATCCGCATTAGCGAGGGTTCCAGAAGAGCAACTTGTAGGCTTAGTGTCTGCAAAAGGATCTAATAACTCTCATGTCTCTATTTTGGCACGGGCTATGGGTATCCCAACGGTAATGGGAGTCAATAATCTACCTGTAGCAAAATTAGAAGATAAAGAATTAATTATTGATGGCTATTATGGTCAGGTTTATGTCGCTCCTTCTCATACTGTTCGTGAAGAGTTTGAGAGGTTAGCGCGCGAAGAAAAAGAACTAGATCATGAACTTGAAGCCTTACGTGATCTTCCTGCTGAAACCTTGGATGGTTTTTCTCTCTCGTTGTTCATCAATACCGGTTTAATTGCAGATTTGGGACGTTCATTAGGTGTCGGTGCGGAAGGGGTGGGCTTGTATCGTACCGAAGTGCCATTCATGGTGCGGGATCGTTTTCCAAGTGAAGATGAACAAAGAATTATTTATAAGCAGCTCTTACATGCTTTTTCACCGCGGCCAGTCATGATGCGAACCCTCGATATCGGTGGTGATAAAGAGTTACCCTATTTTCCGGTATCCGAAAGGAATCCATTTTTGGGTTGGCGTGGTATTCGAGTGACTTTAGATCATCCAGAAATCTTTTTAGTTCAAATTCGTGCCATGTTACGAGCTAGCCAAGACCTAGAAAATCTACAAATTATGTTACCCATGGTTAGTAGCATCGCAGAGGTTGAGGAAGCGCAACGTTTAATTACCCAGGCCTATTCAGAATTGATGGAAGAAGGTGAGCATATCAGAATGCCTTCTATCGGTGTGATGGTAGAAGTACCTTCCGCAGTTTATCAAGCCAGAGAATTAGCGAAGCGAGTGGATTTTCTTTCAGTCGGTAGCAATGATCTGATTCAATATTTACTAGCAGTGGATCGTAATAATGTTCGAGTCGCAAATCTGTATGATGGTTTGCATCCTGCGGTCCTTCGAGCCTTAATCCAGGTTGTAGAAGGGGCTCATCAAGAAGGTAAGGACGTTAGTATTTGTGGTGAATTAGCCGGTGACCCAGTCGCAGTAATCTTATTATTGGCGATGGGGTTCGATACGCTGAGTATGAGTGCAACCCGGTTACCACGAATGAAATGGGTCATCCGTAAATTTACCATGGCTCGTGCCATTAAATTATTAGAAGAAGTCCTGTTAATGGATGATCCTATTGAGATACGTTGTCATCTCGAATTGGCGTTAGAGGAAGCTGGATTGGGTGGGCTTATTCGGGCTGGGAAATAACATTAATGACAGAAAAGAAGGGTGGAGTCGTATCTAATGCTGCACGTACTCATTCAATACAGTCTTTATATTATTCTTGGTATGTTCGCTGGCATGTTGTCGGGATTGTTTGGTGTTGGGGGAGGCATTATTGTTGTTCCCGGCTTTATTGCCCTGTTTGAAGCTTCTCATTTTTCATCGAATAGTATTATGCATACTGCTGCGGGGACTTCTCTTGCAGTCATGATCTTTACCGCATCCTTTTCTGCTTATGCTCACTATCGACGTGGCGCAACCTTCGATTTTCTACCGAAGATGATTCCTGGTTTGATTGTTGGAACAGCTATCGGATCAGTTGCTGGTTTTTATCTGCATTCTGAAGTTTTAGAAGTCCTATTTGGTTTACTTTTGCTTTGGGTTTCGTTTAGAGAATTTTTTTTTAGTCGTTCTGCTAAACAGTCTATTGCTCAGTCAGAAAAGACTAAAGGTGTCAAAAATTGGTTAATCGTCCTTGGTACAGCACCGATTGGTATTCTATCAGGGTTGTTAGGTGTGGGTGGTGGCACGCTCCTTGTGCCATTTTTGCAACGATCTGGTTTGGACATTCGATTGGCAATGAGCACTTCTGCCGCTTGTGGTTTTGTAGTGGCACTAATCGGAACTATCTGTTTTATCCTGGTGGGTTATCAGGAACCTAATTTGCCACCGTATAGCCTAGGCTTTGTCTACCTACCAGCCGTGTTGGGTGTTTCTCTTTCCAGTCCATTATTTGCTTTTGTCGGAACCGCATTGCATCATCGAATGCCAGTGCCATTATTAAGACGTTTTTTTAGTGTCTTCTTATTTGTCGTTGGTATTAAGCTACTGGTTTAATCGGTGACAGTGACTTTATCCTTAAGTTTAAGTATACGGTCGTAAGCGGCATCAATCTGACTTTCCTTGATCTTGCCCTCTTTAATAAGCTTGGCAATGGTACTTACAAATATGGGTGTATTGTAATTATCATTATTAGACAGAATAAACATGTCCACCCCTGCGTTAATCGCTTTAGTGAGTGCTTCTTCGACTGAATATTGTTTGGCAATAGCGCCCATCATCATATCATCTGAGACAATAACACCTTTAAAACCTAACTGTTTTCGCAATAAATTGTTGATAGTGGCGGCAGACATTGTTGCTGGACACCATGTTTTGGGATCATTTTTGGGACCAGTCTTACACTGACTCTTATCAAAATTACCATTGATAACATGAGTGGTCATAATTATACCGTTATAACCTTTTTGGATGAGGTCTTTATATGGCTGTAATTCAGACATATGGTATGTGTTGGTCACATCGACTAAGTTTTCGTGGCTATCAAGAGTGCTAGACCCATGTCCGGGAAAATGTTTTAAAACAGGTATGATACCTTTTTCTCGAAAAGCTCGGATGAACATAATAGCTTGATTGGTGACGACCCTTGGATTTGCCGAAAAGCTTCTTCCCATTGCGCCAATAATTGGATTTAAGGGATTAATGTTAAGATCAACACTGGGAGAGAAATCGACATTAAAATGTAATTGAGCAAGCTCACTCGCCATGTCACTGACGATTTGGTAGGTTTTTGCAAAAGCAGCTTTTTTGCCTTGTTCATTTTTGGCTAATTCTTCATTTGCTCCAAACGCTTGTGGTATTGGATATTTCTGTTTAAAACCTCGGTAATACGGTAGCCGGTACACCATGCCACCTTCTTGATCAACGGTTATCAATAAAGGCGGAGCTGATTTGTCTTGCTTTTTGGCATAAGCTTGGAGGTTATCGATCAATTGTCGTACCTGGTTTGGGTTTTGAATATTACGATCTTTTAAAAATTGACCGGTGACACTGCTATAAAACGGTCTTTCAAATAAGATGACCCCACCTATGTGGTGATCTTTGATATCTTTAGCAATTAGAGAGTTTTGTGTAAACGCAGCACTATTGGGATCTTGCCAAGTGATTTTGCCTCCCTCTTCCTTAAGGCCGCCAAATCCTACGATTAACATTTGCCCAATTTTTTGGCACAGTTTGGGTGAAACTTGCGATTCACAAGGCGGCAGGGTTTGCGCTGTCGCATGACTTGCCACGAACCAGGATAAAAGTATTATGAAGAGATTCCTCATGAGGACTCCAAAAGATTAGATTAGGAAATGTAATGATATAATAGTATATTTCAATAATCGTAGCCTGGATTCTCGCCTGCGCGGGTATGACAATAAGTCATCGGAGTAAACATGCTCATCCACCCAGATTTCTCTCCCATTGCGTTCCAAATCGGTCCTTTGAAAGTGCATTGGTATGGCATTATGTATTTATTAGCTTTTGGCTCGGCATGGCTCCTGGGTCAGTGGCGTGCCAATCATTCTAAGGGTCTTTGGACCAAAGAATTAGTGGGAGACCTAGTATTTTATTGTGCTGTGGGCGTGATTGTTGGCGGTCGTTTAGGTTACATGCTGTTCTATTCATTGCCGAGTTTTCTAGATAACCCCCTCGCAATTCTTAAGGTATGGCAGGGCGGCATGTCTTTTCATGGAGGCTTGTTAGGCGTAGTGTTTAGCATGTGGTGGTTTGGACGAAAACATCATAAATCATTCTTTGAAGTAGCCGATTTTACAGCACCGCTTGTGCCGTTTGGCATTGCTGCTGGCCGCTTAGGCAATTTCATCAATAGCGAGTTATGGGGAAAAGCGACGACACTGCCGTGGGGTATGGTGTTTAAAGACGTAGATGGCGTACCTCGTCATCCGTCACAACTTTATGAGTTTTTTCTAGAAGGGGTCGTGTTATTTCTAATCGTTTGGCTATTTTCAGCCAAGCCAAGACCTAAGATGGCGGTTTCCGGATTATTTGGATTATGCTATGGGATTTTCCGTTTCTGCTTAGAATTTCTTCGAGTGCCCGACCCTCAATATGGTTACTTAGCCTGGAATTGGTTGACCATGGGCCAAGTGCTTTCAATACCTCTAATTATTTATGGTGCTTTATCGATATTTTTTGCTTATCAGCAAAAATCTTCAGAAGATAAGAGGCAGGCTTGTTAGCTTAGCCTCTTCTCTAATCTAGAAAAGTAGATGGATCAACACTAAATCTCTGCCCTAATAATTTAATTTGGCGAATACTCAGTTGACGTTTTCCGCTTAATATTTCAGACACAACCCCTTGAGATCCAATTTCTGGCAGATCAGATTGCTTTATATTGTGCTCTTGCATTAAATATTTTAAGGCATCTATTCCCTTTATTTCAGGTCCAGGGTAATGCTCTTCCTCATAGGCGGAAATAAGATCACTGATAATATCAATGAGACTGGCTAATTTATGGTTTTCATTGCCGTTGGCTAAATTAAGGAGCGCATCCAACCACGACACAAGTTTTTTATAATCTCTTTCATTATGAGGATGCTTTAATATTGGCGAAACATAGTTCCAATGTTTAATTGCTTCTTGTAGTAAGCCATTAACTTCGGTTTTATTTTGATAAGTTGCGCTTGTCATATTCGGCATGAGATAGAATCTCCTGTATGAAAACTTTTTGACGTTCAAAAAATATAATGGCAATTAGCCGTAATTTATTACCACCTATGTCAAAAACATAGTAATCATTAACTTTATCAAGGCTGCTGAAGACCTTTTTCAAATCATTAAAGCCTGTGAAGTTATTTTTCTTAATAATCCTATACCATCCTTCTAATGCAGACGCACAATTTGGAAACCTTAATTTTGCATCCCAAATTCTCTTCTGAGTTATGACGTGCATCAATAGAATCCTGTCTTTTTATGAGTATATATCTCAATTTGAGATATTGCAAGGAAAGCTACTATACAGTTAAACTGCTATTGGCGCTTTGATTGACGGATGCGCTTCATAACTCACAAACTCAAAATCTTCAAAACGATAGTCGAAAATAGATTCAGGTTTGCGCTTAATCTGCAAAGTAGGTAGGGGCAGGGGAGCTCGGGAAAGTTGTAATTCTACTTGTTCGATATGATTACTATAAATATGGCAATCGCCTCCAGACCAGATAAATTCGCCCACTTCAAAGCCGCATTGTTGAGCGATCATATGGGTTAACAGTGCATAAGAAGCAATGTTAAATGGGACGCCTAAAAAGGCATCCGCTGAGCGTTGGGTCAGTTGGCATGATAGTTTGTTATTCGCTACATAGAATTGAAATAGTAGATGACAGGGTGGTAAAGCCATTTTGGAAAGCTCGCCGACGTTCCAGCTGCAGACTATTAAACGCCTCGAATTTGGGTCGCGCTGTAATTGCTCGATTAATTGAGAGATTTGATCGATCTCTTTGCCCTCGCTTTGCCATGCGCGCCATTGCTTGCCATAAATCGGACCAAGGTCGCCATTAGCATCAGCCCATTCATCCCAGATACTGACATTGTTATCGTGAAGATAGCGAAGATTGGTGTCACCGTTTAAAAACCAAATCAGCTCATGAATGATGCTTCGCAAGTGTAATTTTTTGGTAGTGACTAACGGAAAGCCTTTAGAAAGATCAAAGCGCATTTGATAACCAAAGACACTGAGTGTTCCGGTTTGAGTCCGGTCTTCTTTTTTGACGCCATTTTTTAATAGGTGATCTAAAAAAACTAAATATTGTTGCATGATCTTTCTCGAATGGTCATAACTCTCCCTATATCTTCTCATTCCCTCTCCCGCTTTGCGGGAAAGGGCTAGGGTGAGGGTTCTTAGCTGTTATTGATTTTGATACTGTTTAGCAGCATTAATACCTTCAAGTAACATTAACGCTTGGTAAAGCTGGAAGTCATTTTGTGCTAAGGCATTTTCTGACTTGGTTTTCTCTTCTAACGTTTCCGTAAATGATTTACCGTTGCCATTTTTCAAATGTCCGCTCAAATCATTCTCATTAATTGGATCAATCAAGACTTCATCACTATCGCCTTTAGTCACGGCTAAATTACTGACTAGGACATCCGGTACAATACCCATCGCTTGAATGGAACGACCAGATGGCGTGTAGTAAAGAGCAGTCGTTAATTTTAACGCAGTTTTATTGTCGATAGGAAAGACAGTCTGTACAGATCCTTTTCCAAAGCTGCGAGTGCCCATGATGATAGCGCGTCTATAATCTTGCAAAGCACCAGCGACAATCTCTGAAGCTGACGCAGATCCTTCATTAATTAGCACAATCATAGGAACATCATGAATCAGGTCACCACCGGTTGCCTTGGCGCGAATGTCAGCACGTGGTATACGGCCTTTAGTGTACACGATTAAACCATCATATTTTTTGAGATGATTAACATCTAAGAAGGTATCAGCGACATCAATAGCGGCATCTAACAAACCGCCAGGATTATTGCGCAGGTCTAGCACAATACCATTCAAATGACCGCCAGATTGTTTTTCAAGACTATTAATGGCATTTTCAAGATCTGTTTTGGCAGCGGTTTGGAAGAACGCGATACGAATATAGCCATAACCTTTTGCCAAGAGTTTGCTTTTAATCGTTTGGACTTTGATAACGTCACGCATCACCAAAATCTTAAGCGGCTTCTTCTCACCTTTACGCAAAATTGTTAAAGCAACGTGACTACCTCTTTTGCCTCTAATCAAATTGATAGCTTCACGCATGGTCATTTCTTTAATGAGCTTATTATCAATTCGAATAATTAAATCACCGGCTTTGATACCAGCTTTATAAGCAGGAGTGTCGTCTAATGGGCTGATGACCTTAATGTAGCCACTCTCAGGGATGATTTCGACACCAATACCACCAAACTGTCCAGTAGTGGCCGTTTGTAAGTCTTTTAAATCCTCTTCATCTAAATAAGAGGAGTGCGGGTCAAGGCTTGATACCATTCCTCGCATGGCGTTTTCAAAAATAGTGTCATCTTTAATTGGCTCGATGTAATAGCGCTTAATTTGCATGATAACCGTTGAAAAGCGCTGAATATCTTTTAAGGGTACACTGATTGTTCTGCCACTTGCAGTGGAGGAGTTTTCCGCCATCACATAACTGCAAATTCCAATACAGGCTCCTACAACCAAGCTCATTATTGTTGCAAGTGCACCACGACGTTTCAATTTCACTCTGACTCCTCCAATCGGACCCTGTTTTATGTTTTTTAATTGGTAGCCTAGGTCAAGCGAAGCACAACTCAGGCTACGAATAAACATTCTAGCTTTATATCATGAATTATAAAATAGCTTATGTTGTTGAATTTTCAATATCAATGACTACCCGCACCAAGTGCTAGGATTAATCGGTTTACCTTGGTAGCGTAGCGCAAAATAAAGAACTGGTTTTCGTTGACCACCCGTGTGTCCGACTTTGGCAATGAGGTCATGTTCACCCACGATATCTTTGTTTTTTTTGTATAGGACACCGTTATTACCATAAAGCGTCATGTAGCCCTTACCATGATCGATGATGAGCAACAAACCATAGCCTGGCATCCAATTGGCGAAAATCACTTTACCAGGAGCGACTGCATAAACTTTTTGACCTTCTGGCGCGTTGATGAGAACTCCATTTTGTTTCAGTTCACTGTCTGCAATGTTACTGCCGAAATGCTCTAAAATTTTTCCTTCAGTCGGCCAAGGGAATCTTCCTTTATGGTGAGTTAAATAATCTGACTTAAAGCTGGTCGGTTTTTTTTGCAAGTTTTGAATTGTACGTTCTAAATTTTCTTTGTTCTTTAGTAATTCGGCCAGTTGTTGTGACTTAGTTTTGACTTGATGATCGAGATTGGTGAGTAACGCTTTTTGCTGTTCTTGATGCAGCCGTAGATTCTTTTGTTGACTAATTTGCTGCTTTTGAAGGTCCTGAGTTTGATTTGTTAAATTAACCATGAGTTTTTTATTGTCTTCTAAAGCAGCTAAATCTTGTTTCAAGTTCAGCGTTTTCTCACTGGTCTGCTTAGTAAGGTAGTGGCTATATCTTAGTAAACGTTCAATTTTATGAAAGTCTTTAGCATTTAAAATCAGCTGCGTTTTATTACGATTTAATCCCAATAAATATTGTGCCTTTATTTCTTGTAGTAGAGCGTGTTGTGTTCTGGTGATTTTGAGTTCTATTTTTTTTTGATGAATCAGTAAAGCTTGTAGCGATTGCTCTTGCTGCTGCAGCTGCGTGGTTGTTTTGCTAAGCTCTAAAGAAAGAGAATTAATAGAGGTTTCAGTATTTTGTAAGTGTTTTTGAGCATCAGCTTGGGCAGTATGATTCGCCAGTAACTCTTGACGAATATTTTTAATTTTAGTGATCACATCTGCAAGCTTATTAGTAAAACTTTGAGCACAACAAATCTGTGTTCCGATCAGCAATAGAAGGATGAAGATGACTTGTTTTAGTGCAGATTTCTTCATGTCGTTACCAATTGCGGATTTGCCACTTTAATTATCGACCTTCCTTCCATCTCCGGTGGCAGAGGCAAATTAAGAAGATGCAATAAAGTTGGTGCCACGTCGATTAAACTACCATCTGTTGTAATGATTTCAGCGGGTCTACCAATATAAATAAATGGCACTAGATTTTCGGTATGCGCGGTGTGTGCTTGTTTCGTATTCTTGTCAAACATTTGCTCTGCATTGCCATGGTCTGCTGTGATAATGACTTCACCACCAACATTTTGTAAACACGAAACAATCTTACCTAGACATTGGTCAATCACCTCGACGGCTTCAATGGTCGCTGCCATATCACCACTGTGGCCAACCATATCGGCATTGGCAAAGTTACAAATAATAAAGTCGTGATTTTGGAGTCGTATATCTTGAAGAAGTTTATCTGTGAGCTCATAAGCACTCATATCAGGTTTTAAATCGTAGGTGGCTACTTTTGGCGAAGGCACTAAGATTCGGTCTTCTCCAGGAAAAACATCTTCGCGGCCGCCATTGAAAAAGAAAGTGACATGGGCATATTTTTCTGTTTCAGCAATTCTAAGTTGAGTAAGTCCAAATTTAGCAATGTATTCTCCAAAAGAATTACTGACTTGCATGGGAGGATAGGCGACTTGAGCGCCAATGTCATTGGCGTAATTGGTTAGTGTCACGAAGCTTTGTAGTTTTGGAATCTTTTGACGAGGGAATTTATCAAAGTTGTTATCAGTGAAAGCCCTTGTTAGTTGTCTAGCTCGATCTGCTCTAAAATTCATAAAGACTACGACGTCGTCATCATCGATTGTAATGGCTGGCTTATCCTTGGGGTGGATAGTTGTGGGTTGCACAAATTCATCACTTTCATTGCGTTCATACGCAAGTTCTAACGCCCCAGCAGCGGTTGCAGCTCGATATTTACTTTCTCCCAAAGTGAGCAAATCGTAGGCTTGTTTAATTCGTTCCCATCTTTGATCACGATCCATCGCGTAAAATCGACCAATGATTGAGGCAATTTTACCTGCCCCTTGTTCTTTCAAGGTTTTTTCAAGCATGGCAATCGATGAAAGGGCAGAGCGTGGTGGCGTATCACGTCCATCGAGAATGGCGTGTAGATAAACCTGCTCACAACCTTCGCGTATTGCCATCGTGATCATGGCTTGTAGATGGTTTTCATGAGAATGAACACCGCCTGGTGAAAGCAGGCCTAAAATATGAAGCTTAGTATTTTTGGCTTTGACTTGGGATAAAGCAGCACGTAAAACTTCATTTTGGAAAAAACTGCCATCGCTAACTGCATTATCAATACGCATTAAATCTTGTGGAACAAGTCTGCCTGCCCCCATATGTAAATGCCCAACTTCCGAATTACCCATTTGACCGCATGGCAATCCAACATCAGAACCCGAGCCAGAAATCAAAGTGTGAGGATAGGCTGCCCAAAATTTATCCCAGTTTGGTTTATTAGCAGAATAAATAGCATTATGTTGTGGATCTTCGCGATATCCCCAACCATCTAAAACGATTAATACAAGCGGTTTGTGTTTTTTCATCTATGTCTTTCCCTGTTCCAAGAGACGGGCTGAGCGTGATTAATGTAGCATAATATCACCCCCGAGAATGCTGCCAAGATGTTTCTAAAAAATCGCTGACTGTGTATACTGGCCTGGTTTCATTCCTGCGAAAGTGGGAATCAATCTTTATAACAGCACGCGAACGTGGATTCTCGCTTTCGCGGGAATGACAAAAAATAGCCTAACAATAAGTGAAATATCGTGAATCAATTTTTTGAATTTGTTATCAATCATTGGATATTATGGTCTTTATTTGTAGTGGCCATCATTGTGATTCTCTATGAGGAGCTTAGAGGCCGTATTCAAGGAGTGGCTCGTGTACAGCCTGCGGAATTAGTTAAACTCATTAATCGTGAGGAAGCCACAGTCATAGATGTCAGAGATAGCAATGCTTTTTTAAAGGGCCATATTATTGGAGCGATTAATATTCCTCACACTCAAATGGACAATAGTCTTGAGAAATTAAAAAAATACCAAGATAAAACTATCGTTCTAGTTTGTGCTTCGGGTCAGACTTCGCCTCAGGAAGGTGCCAAATTGAAAGCAAAGGGCTTCGAAAAGGTATATTTTTTATCTGGTGGCATGGCGGCTTGGACGCAGGCACAAATGCCACTTACTAAGGATTAACCATGCCAAAAGTCGTCATCTACAGTTCTGCCTCATGTGGTTATTGCGTAAGAGCTAAAATGCTACTTGACCAAAAAAATGTTCCCTATGAGGAAATTCGTGTTGATCTTGATGATCAAAAAAAAGCCGAAATGATGGAGCTAAGTGGTCGGCGTACCGTCCCGCAAATTTTCATCAACGATCAACATATCGGTGGCTTTGATGACTTGTGGGCATTAGAGCAGCAAGGTGAGCTTGATAAGTTGCTTGCCAGATAAGCGCTAACTTGCTTTTAGCTCATACTATCCCAACATAACTTTTTTCAACATTGACAACATAAAGGAAATACCATGAACGAACAAACAGAACAATCTAATGACCAAACAGACCAAAATATGGATTTCGGAATCCAACGTATTTATGTTAAAGATATTTCATATGAAGCTCCAAGAGCTCCACAGATTTTTCGAAATAAGTGGGAACCTAAAGTTGAAATCGATCTTCAAAGTAAATCAACTGAACTGGAAGAAGGTGTGTATGAGGTTACTCTTTCAGTTACAACAACTGTCAAAATCGAAACAGAAGTGGCTTTTCTTGTAGAAGTACATCAAGCGGGTATCTTTACCATTCGTAATTTCCCAGATGATCAATTGCAACACTTATTAGGTAGCTTTTGCCCAAATATTATTTTCCCTTATGCTCGTGAGTCCATTACTGATGTTGTGACTCGTGGTGGCTTCCCGCAACTTTATTTAGCACCGATTAATTTTGATGCCATTTATCAACAAAAATTGGCTAAGCAGAAGGAAGAGGCAGCTGCTAAAGTCAACTAATCAAGTCATGTCTGAACCCATTACCATTTTGGGTGCTGGCTCGTGGGGCACTGCACTCGCGAGCCACATAGGACGCATTGGCCATTCTGTTCGTCTTTGGGGACGTGACGATTATGTCAAAGACATGGTTAAATCACGTTGCAACCAGGCTTACCTTCCGGATTTAATACTTCCTGAAACAGTTGAAATACTACCCAATTTCAGTGAAGCAGTTTCTGATGTAAAAGATTTTTTGATCGTGGTGCCGAGTCATGCTTTTCGTTCGGTTTTAACCGATTTGCATGCGATTAGGCCTACAGGAGTTCGGATCGCTTGGGCAACAAAAGGCGTTGATCCGACACATAATCAGCTGCTGCATGAAGTCGTTCAGGAAATTTATAGTGAAAATATCGCTATGGCGGTTATTGCGGGTCCCTCCTTCGCAAAAGAAGTAGCTGCTAATCTTCCCACTGCAGTGACTGTGACCAGTAATGATCATGATTTTAGTCAAGCAATAAACAAACGATTACATAGCCATTATTTTAGGGTGTATGCTCAAACAGATTTCATTGGAGTGCAAATTGCAGGCGCTGTAAAAAACTGTTTGGCGGTTGCCACAGGAATATCGGATGGTCTCGGTTATGGTGCCAATGCAAGATCAGCGTTAATTACGCGTGGCCTTTCAGAGCTAATGCGGTTAGGAATAGCGATGGGCGGTCAGCCTGAAACTTTTATGGGACTTGCCGGAGTTGGAGATTTAATTTTAACTTGTACCGACAATCAATCTCGAAACCGTCGTTTTGGTTATGCGTTAGGTAAGGGTGAAACACAAGAAGATGCTGAGCGGGGAGTTGGTCAAGTCGTCGAAGGAAAAACCAATGCCTTTATCGTACAGGCCCTTGCTAAAAAATATCAGGTGGAAATGCCTATCACCGATCAGGTTTGTGACGTTTTAACGGGTAAGACAACACCTTTTGAGAGTGTTGAAAAGTTATTCGCTCGAGAACAAAAAAAAGAAGACTAACTTAGCCCTCAAAAATAGAAGTTATTCTTCTACAAGCCCTTACGCAAAATCATTCTGACGCCAAGCTTCAAATAAAAAAATGGCAACCGCATTTGAAAGGTTCAGACTGCGACTATGAGCTTGCATCGGTAACTTTACAACTTTAGTGACTAAGTCATTATCTAAAATTTCTGTAGGAAGCCCTCGTGATTCGGGCCCAAACAACAGGGCATCGTTCTTTTGATATATTACTTCAGTATATAAACTTTTGCCCTTGGTGGAGCAGGCGTACAAATTTCTTATCGGCGTTTCTTTGACAAACATTAAAAAGTTTTGATGAATGGTAATTTTTGCAAATTCGTGATAATCAAGCCCTGCTCTTTTTAACTTAGCATCATCTAAGGAAAAACCTAATGGTTCAATGAGGTGTAACTTTGCGCCGGTATTGGCGCAAAGACGGATAATATTGCCTGTATTGGGCGGTATTTCAGGTTCAAAGAGAACAATGTGAAACATTACTACGGTTCGACAAAGGTATCGTCAGAGTTTTTACCAGCTGCAGGTTTAGCTGACGTTGGCGCCGCCTTGTTGTTTTCTTTATTACCTGCTGTTGTTGAAGTCTGTCCATGATCATCTTCGGGAACAAAAGTGTCATCACTATCTTTAGCAGCTGGACTTGTCTTATGATCAGTAGCTCCAGAGGCAGGAGCGTCAGATTCTGGACATGGACAAATTGCTTTGATGTCACATTCGCGTTTCTGTAAATAAGCATCTCTGACGAATATATAAGGATCAATCGATTCATCGATTAATTTATCTGCAGGTAACAAGAGCGCTCTCTTATGAACTAAGCGTAAGCCATACAGGCCATAGCGCAAGGATTTGGGTTCAATATAAGGCCAAACTGATAAATAATTCCAATCTACAAACCAGCCAATAGAATCACGGATTGTAGAAGGTCCAAAAAATGGCACCATCAAATAAGTGGAGCAAACGAAACCATAACGAGCAAGCGTTAACCCAAAGTCTTGATGATGTTTTGGAAGACCTGCGCAAGTGGCGATATCAAAAAACCCGCCCAACCCGATGGTGGTGTTAAAAGCAACTCGCCAGACATCTGACCATGCATCACAGAATTTGAACTGCAAAATTTCGTTAGCTATATTCGTAACATCATCGATGTTATCAAAGAAATTACCTATACCACAGGCTATAGGGGCCGGCACGATTGTGTCATAGGCTCTTGCCACAGGACGGAAAAGGACTCTATCTAACCCCATATTGAAACAAAAGATTTTTCGATTGAGCGGTTCTAAAGGATCTACGGTTTTACAAGCGCTTAAGGTGAACAACAGAGACAAAAAAGAAGCCCGTGCTAATTTAGCTATTATTTTCATGAAATAGTTTTTCCCTAATATTTTTTTGTCGGTCATTTGTCATTCCGCGCAAGCGCATAGGCTCAACTTAAGTGTTATCCCTTCTCTCACAAGTGGGAGAGGGGATAACGCTTAAGTGGACGCCTATGCGCGCAAGTGCGGAATGACAAAATCTACTGAAAATGACACCAAGTGACTTACTAACTTATCGGCTGTGCTAAACGATGACTAATCGTTTTAGTTGCGCGTACCAAAGCATCTATTATTCCAGGCTCACAAGACGAATGCCCAGCATCTCGAATAATATTCAGCTCTGAATTTGGCCAGGCTTTGTTTAGTTCCCAAGCGTTATCGAGAGCGCAAACAATATCATAACGGCCATGGACAATGATGCCAGGTATTTCTTGAATCTGGCCAATGTTGCGTAGGATTTGATTCGGTTCTAAAAAACAGTTATTCATAAAATAGTGGCACTCGATTTTTGCCAGTCCTAGTGCCGTATGAGGATTCTTCATCAATTCCAGCACATATTTGTTAGGCTCTAAGGTTGAGCAATGCCCTTCCCACGAAGCCCAGCTCTTAGCAGCAGCCATTCGTGTGACTTCATCTTCACCGGTTAGCATTTCATAATAAGCGACCATAGGGTTATGACGTAGATTGTCAGGAACGATGCTTAAGAATTCTTCCCAATTTTCTGGAAAGATTTTGTTGGCGCCTGCTCCGCCAAAGAGCCATTGGACATCTTCATGGCGATTAAGAAAGATCCCGCGTAAAATTAAGGCTAGAACACGACTAGGATGGGTTTGTGCGTAGACTAAACCTAGGGTTGATCCCCATGAGCCGCCAAAAATAACCCAGCGATCTATCTGTAAATACTCACGAATTTTTTCGATATCGCTTACTATAGTTTGAGTATTATTCTTCTGAAGTTCCATGTGTGGCGTTGAGCGACCACAACCCCGTTGATCAAATAAGATAATCCGATAAACGTTGGGATCAAAAAAACGTCGGTTGTCTTCTGTGCAACCTATCCCTGGACCACCGTGCAAAAATAAGATCGGAATGCCATCAGGGTTGCCGCATTCTTCGATGTAAAGTTGGTGAGGAGGATCAACCGCTAAGGTAAATTCATGGTAAGGGTGTATAGGGGGGTATAATGTTAACATGATTACGGTAAACTCCTTACTGATCTTGATCCATAAGCATTTATTATATCAACTTTGTTTCGTTTTACTATGTAAGGTGATTTATTTCATGAAACGATGTGACTGGTGTACCGATGATCCGCTCTACCTTCAATATCATGACCAAGAGTGGGGGGTGCCTGTAAAAAATGACCGAAAGTTATTTGAAATGCTAGTGCTAGAAGGCATGCAAGCAGGGTTGAGCTGGATTACAGTATTAAGAAAAAGGGAAAATTATCGAGAACTGTTCGACAAATTTGATCCTCTTAAAATTAGCTCCCTAAGTGATAAGGAGTTGAATAAGTTACTATTGAATCCAGGAATTATTCGAAATCGTTTGAAAGTTTATGCTATCAGAAAAAATGCCCAGGCATTTCTTGAAGTACAACACGAGTTTAAAAAGTTTAGTCATTATCTCTGGCGATTCGTCGAAAATACCCCAAAGCAGAACCGTTGGCGTACTTTAAAAGAGATTCCCACCAGCACTGTTGAGTCAGATGCATTATCGAAGGATTTAAAAAAACGTGGCTTTACTTTTGTTGGGTCAACCATTTGTTATGCCTATATGCAGGCGATAGGGATGGTAAATGATCATGTGACGAGTTGTTTTCGGTATAAGGAATGTGGTGGTAAGTGACTCCATTTCTTTTTTCTTTTCGTTCCCGTTCCGGTTCCCGCTTGCGTTCCCGGATCATACAGACCACTTAGAACTTAGTTCCGGTCCACATTTTCTATCCAAATTGCCTGTATAATCCGCAAGCGGGAGCGGGAACGTATAAAGAAGGAGTGACCCCTCCTATTGTTCGATAGTACTCCCCTGTATTATCATGGCCTTCAACTTTTTATGAAAATGACACAATGACAAATATAAGAAATTTCTCAATTATTGCTCATATCGACCATGGAAAATCGACTGTTGCTGACCGTTTTATACAAATTTGCGGAGGTCTTTCTGAACGTGAAATGAGCGCTCAAGTTTTAGATAGTATGGATATTGAACGCGAGCGTGGTATTACCATTAAAGCTCAGAGTGTCACTCTGCACTTTAAAGCGAATGACGGTAAAGAATATCAACTGAACTTCATCGATACTCCAGGTCATGTCGATTTTGCTTATGAAGTTTCTCGATCGCTAGCTGCTTGCGAAGGTGCTTTGTTGGTTGTTGATGCAGCGCAAGGCGTTGAAGCTCAAACAGTCGCGGTTTGTTATATGGCAATAGATCAAGGTCTTGAGGTCTTGCCGGTTTTAAATAAAATCGATTTACCTCAAGCTGACCCAGAACGTGTTATCAATGAAATAGAAGAGATTATTGGTATAGAAGCAAAAGATGCAGTCCGTATCAGTGCCAAAACCGGTTTTCAGGTTCGAGAACTCTTAGAAGAACTTGTTGCTAAAATTCCACCACCTTCTGTCGATGTCGACGCTAAGCTTACCGCTCTGATTATTGATTCCTGGTTTGATAGCTATCTGGGCGTCATCTCTCTCGTACGAGTCATGGAGGGTTGTTTAAAGAAAGGTGATAAAATGCTGGTGATGTCCACTGGCAAAGCCCACCTGGTAGATCAAGTAGGTATTTTTACTCCTAAGCGCCAAGAAAAAGAAATCTTGAGTGCCGGTGAAGTTGGCTATGTTGTTGCCGGCATCAAAGAAATCAATGGTGCTCCGGTCGGTGATACGCTAACGCTAGCGAACAATCCTGCCACGCAGGCCTTACCAGGCTTCCAAAAAGTTAAACCACAAGTTTTTGCAGGTTTGTTTCCAATCAGTTCCGATGATTATGAAGCGTTTAGAGAGGCGCTTGCCAAACTACGTTTGAATGATGCGGCTTTATTTTATGAGCCTGAATCATCTGAAGCCTTAGGTTTTGGTTTCCGTTGTGGCTTTTTGGGCATGCTACACATGGAGATTGTTCAAGAGCGCTTGGAGCGAGAATATAACTTAGAGCTCATCACCACCGCGCCGACCGTAGTTTATGAAATCCTAACGAAGAAGGATGAGATCTTACACATTGATAACCCTTCTGCATTACCGCCGGTTAATGACATAGAGGAAATGCGAGAGCCAATTGTTCAAGCGAATATTCTAGTACCGCAACAATATTTAGGTAATGTGATCAAACTTTGTGTTGAGCGAAGAGGGGTGCAAAAGAAACTGCTTTATTTGGGTAATCAAGTGACTTTGACCTATGAATTACCGATGAATGAAGTTGTTTTAGATTTTTTTGATCGTTTGAAATCGGTCAGCCGTGGTTATGCTTCCCTAGATTATTCTTTTCATCATTTCCAAGTTTCCGATTTAGTAAAACTAGATATTCTGATTAATGGTCAGAAAGTGGACGCCTTAGCATCAATAGTACACCGCGATAAGGCCTACCAACGTGGTAAAGATTTAACTGATCGTTTGCGAGAAATTATTCCTCGACAAATGTATGAAGTAGCATTACAAGCTGCGATTGGTGCTCACATTATTGCTAGGCATTCCATCAAAGCGTTGCGTAAAAATGTTACTGCTAAGTGTTATGGTGGTGATGTTTCGCGAAAACGTAAATTGCTTGAAAAACAAAAAGCAGGTAAAAAAAGAATGAAAACGATCGGTAAAATAGAGATACCGCAAGAAGCGTTTTTAGCAATTCTAAAAGTTGATAAAGAAAGCTAGAATAGACAATCATTCAAAATAGAGGACTTCTGATGCCAATAAGTATTGATTTTCCATTTATCTTAACCATGCTCGTCATTATCACGGGCCTTGTTGCGATGGCTGACATTTTGGTTTTCTCTAAGAGACGTACTGAAGCTCAAAAAATGCCTTATGCGATAGAATTTGCAAGATCCTTTTTTCCGGCATTGTTGTTAGTATGGATAATACGCTCATTTATTATACAGCCTTATCGAGTGCCAACAGGTTCGTTAGAGCCCACTGTCTTACCGGGTGATTTCATCGCGGTGAAACAATTTTCTTATGGTTTACGATTACCCGTTTTAAATCAAAAGCTAGTTAGTGTTAGCAATCCAAAACGGGGTGATATTGCTTTGTTTCATTGGCCAGTAGATACCAAAATATTATTTGTTAAGCGAGTCATTGGTCTGCCGGGGGATCATATTGTCTATAAGAATAAGACGCTAACGATAAATGGCAAAGAAATGACTCAAGAATATGTCGGAAAAGCAGTTGATATCCAACAAGATGGTTCTATTGAGGTAGATCAAAAAACTGAAAATTTAGATGGCATCAAACATAACATTTTTGTTAAATCGGACACGACAGATCCTGTTGATATCGATGTTGTTGTGCCTTCGGACCATTATTTTATGATGGGTGATAATCGCGACGATAGCGAAGATAGTCGTTCTTGGGGATTTGTACCCGATCGTAATTTAATTGGTAAAGCGTTTGGTATCTGGATGAGTTGGGATTCTTTAGATCATCAAATCCGATGGAATCGTATAGGTAAAGCAGTAAGGTAACCAAATGCGTTCCCTCGATATTTTAGTGCGGCAATTACAATATGAATTTCATGATCCCGAACTATTACAAGCTGCGTTGACTCACAGAAGTGTTCGAGGACAAAATAATGAGCGCCTTGAATTTTTAGGTGATTCATTACTGAACTTCATCGTGGCTGAGGCTTTGTATGATCATTTTCGATATGCAAAAGAAGGTGATTTAAGTCGATTGCGGGCCAATCTTGTTAAAGGTGACACTTTAGCGGACATCGCACAAGAGTTTAAATTAGGTGATTTTCTGCGATTGGGTCCTGGCGAATTAAAAAGTGGTGGCTTTAGTCGCAAATCAATTTTAGCCGATGCTCTAGAGGCGATTATTGGGGCAATTTATTTAGATTCTAATTTTGAGATATGTCGTACTCGTGTGTTAAACTGGTTTGAATCGCGAATCAAAGAAATTAGTCTTTCCCTAGAAAAAGATCCGAAAACGCGGCTACAAGAATATCTTCAATCTAAGCATTTGCCTTTGCCTCAATATGAGATTCTTGCTGTTGAAGGTGAAGCACATGCCCAAGTCTTTCATATTGAATGTCGTGTGCCGAGCTTGCCTTATGTCACCAATAGCGTCGGTTCTACTCGACGAAAGGCGGAGCAATTAGCGGCGGAGAAGTATTTGCAATTGTTGAAACCGTAGAGATACAGAAGAGTTTGTTTTATGTCTGAAGTCACGCGTTGTGGTTATATTGCTATTATTGGGCGGCCTAATGTCGGCAAATCTACTCTTTTAAATCATATTTTGGGACAAAAAATTAGTATCACCTCGCGTAAACCTCAAACTACGCGTCATCGAATATTGGGCATCAAAACTGACGGTCAAAACCAAATGGTTTTTATCGATACGCCCGGAGTTCACCGAGAAGCAAAAAAAGCACTGAATCGATATATGAATCGTACGGCGACCTCTGCTATTCATGATGTGGATATGATTGTTTTTGTAGTTGAAGCGTTGCAATGGCAGTCTGATGATGAATGGATTTTTAAAAAAATTAAATCATTGAATGTTCCTTTAATCGTTGCGATTAACAAAGTTGATAAAGTGACTGATAAAGAACGGTTATTGCCTTATATTGAAAAAATGGCAGCAAAATTTCCTAACGCAATCGTATTACCATTATCAGCTTTGAAGAATGATAATATTCGTAAATTAGAGGAAGTCTTAGAGAAATTTTTGCCTGAAAATCCTCATTTTTTCCCTGATGATCAAGTAACTGACGTCACCGAACGTTTTATGGCATCTGAAGTAATCAGAGAAAAATTAATGAAGAGTTTAGGGCAAGAACTACCTTATGCGTTGACTGTACAAATAGAAGAATTTACCGAAGAGCCAAAAATAATTAAGATTGGCGCTATCATTTGGACCGAAAAAACCAGTCACAAATCAATCATTATTGGCAAAGAAGGGCAAGTGTTAAAGAAAGTTGGGACTGCTGCGCGCAGCGATCTAGAGACTTATTTTGCTAAGAAAGTTTTTTTGCGGCTGTGGGTGAAAGTAAAAGAAAGTTGGTCAGATAACGAACGAGCTTTACATAATCTTGGGTATCGTCACGACGAGTAATCAAAGATGCGTATTATTTTAGAACCCTCTTATGTGCTACATACCAGACCTTATCGTGATACAAGTTTGCTCGTTGATTTGTTAACATTAAATCATGGCAAAGTTAGTGTGATTGCGCGAAGCGCGCGAGGGTTACGTTCTCGTTTTAAAGGCAGTTTAGTGCTATTTTCACCGTTATTAATCACGGCTTCAGGGAAGTCAGAGTTATTACAATTATCAGAAGTTGAAATCAGTGAAGCCGCTGTTTTTTTAGAGGGTGATAAGTTATTTTTTGGCTTATATCTTAATGAGTTGTTAGTGAGATTACTGCAAAAGTACGATCCCTGTCCTGGGATTTTTAATGCCTATGCCGCAACACTCAAACAATTTGTGATCGCAGAAAATTGCCAGTTATGTTTGCGACGATTCGAAATGTTGTTATTGTCTGAATTAGGATATCAATTGCCGTTGCATCAAGCAGCGTGCGGTAGTGAAATTAACTCTCATCAAACTTACGCTTATCAATTTAATCAAGGTTTTGTGCTTAGTCACCAGCATAAAGGCGTTGATGTATTTCAGGGAGAACATTTGTTGGAAATTGCTAACCAGAATTTTGAAAGTAATGAAATTTTAGCATCCTGCCGACGATTAATGCGTTTAGCAATTGGACATTTGCTGGGCGATTATACTCTAAAGACTCGAGAATTATTTTTATGATATGCTCGTAGCGGGTGATTTTTAGGTGTTAGGAATAACATCTTGCTTCGACCTTGACAAGAATTTAACACAAAAAATGCTCAAAATACG
>JAGVJZ010000033.1 GCA_020050845.1 Gammaproteobacteria bacterium | reverse complement strand
TTTTGCCTTTAAAAACTACAATAACAACAAGGAGTAGGCAATGTCTAAAAATCATTTATTACAAGATCCCTTCCTGAATGAGTTGCGTAAGGAAAAGGTGCCCGTATCCGTATTTTTGGTCAATGGAATTAAATTGCATGGCGTAGTTGATTCATTCGATCAATACGTGGTCATGTTAAAAAATTCCATTACTCAGATGGTGTACAAGCATGCGATTTCTACCGTTGTTCCTTCTCGCATGGTTAAAATACCAACAGATGAGGCATCTGGTGAGGAAGAAGGATCTGTGGCAGACTAAGCTACTTTCTATTTTTGGAATAAGCTGTGTTTGAACGTCCGCAAGGTGGTGAGCGAGCGATATTGGTACAATTAGCGCTTCCTGGTGTAGATGCTGAAAAAGCCCTGGCTGAATTTGAAGAGCTGGCTCTTTCAGCAAATGCAGATGTTCTGGATTGTGTTTTAGGCACTCGCGCAACCCCCGATGCCAAATACTACCTGGGTAAAGGAAAAGCTGAAGAAATAAGCCAATTGGTAAAAGCCCTTGATGCCGAACTGGTTTTGATTAACCATGAATTATCTCCTTCCCAGGAACGAAATCTGGAACGCCTGTTCGAATGTCGCGTGGTTGATAGAAGCGGTTTAATTCTTGATATTTTCGCCCAACGAGCGCGAACCTTTGAAGGGAAGTTGCAGGTTGAACTCGCTCAATTACAACATTTGTCTACCCGGCTTGTTCGTGGATGGACTCATTTGGAACGCCAAAAAGGGGGAATAGGGTTACGTGGCCCCGGAGAAACCCAATTGGAAACCGACCGCAGACTTTTGCGTGAGCGTATCCGGTATATTAACAAACGTCTTGAAAAGGTACGTTGCAGCCGAGATCAAAATCGACAGGCCAGGAAAAAAGCTGATATGGCTACTGTATCGCTTGTTGGGTATACCAACGCAGGTAAATCTACTTTATTTAATGCTTTGACCGGTGAACGAATTTACGTAGCTGATCAATTATTCGCGACCCTCGATCCCACGATGCGTAAACTGGAGCTACCGGGTTCTGCTGCCGCAATTTTAGCAGATACTGTAGGATTTATTCGGGATTTGCCCCATCATTTGGTTGAAGCCTTCCGTGCCACTTTAGAGGAAACGCAACAAGCAGATCTATTAGTGCATGTTATTGATATTTCAGATCCTCACTGGCGAGATACTGTGTTTGCCGTTCAGACCGTATTAGATGAGTTGGGGGTTAATGATATTCCCGTTATTCAGGTATTCAATAAAATTGATTTACAAGAAGGCTGGCAATCGAAGATAGATTATAACGAAGAATCATGTAAAGTCTGGCTCTCTGCTGCCACAGGCCAAGGTCTGGATCTGTTAAAAGAAGCGATTGCGGTACAATTGCATGGAACCGTTTTAATTGAAGATATATTAATTAAAGTATCGCAGGCAAAATTACGCGCACAATTATATCAGTTGGGTTCAGTGCTGTCTGAATCTATTACGGATGAGGGGGATTGGCAGCTGAAGATTCGTATTACGGCCGATCAAAAACACCGTCTCTTCTCTTGAATGGCCATATTTGGTGCAGGTTGCACGATCTCGATGAAGAGGAAAATGCTCATGTACTTATGTACACTCCGCTTTTTTCTCTTCACCGAGATCGTGCAACCTGCACTCAAATCTGACCATTCATAATATATTTGGTGCATCTTGCACGATCTCGATGAAGAGGAAGATGCTCATCATTCACCACAAATATAAAGTGTGGTCCCTTCTCCCTAGAGAGAGAAGGGACCACATTTTAGACTAGTGGCTAATGATGAGACTAATGCCGACGGCTTTTATTTACCTAATTCTGCCGAGACTTAGCTATTCTGATGTTCCATCATTACTTTATTCAGTGTTTCAGCAGATTGACCGCCATATAGAGTTTTAACCAACTGGCCTTTAGGATTGAAAATAAAAGTTACCGGTACACCTGTAATGTCACCTAATTGTAATTCAGAGGCGGGATCTTTAAGCAGGCTGGGGTAGCTGATATTAAATCGTCTGATAAGATTTCTTTGCTCGAACAATGGCAACCCATCAAAGTTTACTGCATACAAAGCAATCGGGTCTTTTTTATGCTGCTGATAAAATCGGTTGAATTCAGGGATTTCATCAAGGCAGGTTTGACACCACCCAGCCCAATAATTAATAAAAACCCATTTTCCTTTTAGCGCTGAAAATGGAGTATCCTGACCTTGAATTTCTTTAAGTAATACGTCTGCCTGGCTTTGAGAAACCGAAGCAATTACTAAAAGCGCAGATAATAGAAATTTAATAGTGAATTTCATAGCTACCTCTTGAATATGTGTTCGTATTCTAGTACAAAATTTGTTTATTGTATAACGAGTCTAGTTAAAAGCTAAATCTGTGAGCAGGGCGCGTTATTGTTAATGTGACTTATGGGTGTCATTTTGAGTTTTCGTTTGTGAAACAGGGTTTGCTATTCACTTCACTCAAACTCAAAATGAGGATCGGTCTTAAACTCTCAACGTAATCCCTTCTTGTTCAGCTTTGATTTCCTGTGGTTCCTTGTGACGCTTAAATTTTAAAACGCTGTGTTTTTTGAGTCCATCCAGGGCATCCATCCTGTCTTTTAAACTATTCCACTCAAACCTTTTTGTTCGCCAGTCAAGAGCAGTTGGTTCTGATTCTAAATCGCAGGTAGCTTCAGGGATGGATTGTCGCTGAGGTGTTCTGCTTTGTTCATCCAACATGATTTCTATCTTTTTAATCGTAGAGACCGGTTGAACTTTTCCTTCATAAGCATAGGGGAAGAGGCGCAGTTTGGTTACGAGTTTAAAGGCATCCCACTTATTGGTTAGTTCTTTGTAACCATGTTCTAAAGGGTTCGCTCTAAGTGCTTCATATTCTGTAGGGGAAAGCATTTGAATTTTACTCAGCTCTTTACGATAAAATATTTTATCGTTACTTAACATCAAAAGTGGCTGATGTTGTCTGGAGTTGAAATCAACATCCGGCATGTGTTCCAGGCCGCCAAAATTTTTTCTTTTAGGAATTGGAGCACCGTGTAACACATCCTGGATGTCCTGAACGGATGCTGCCATTCCCTCACTGCATGCCTTACGATTAAATTGATCAAGACAAGTGTTAATTTTACCATCGCCTCTGGCTCGTAAAGGAGCGGAATTTTCATCAGGTGTTGGATCGTAGGGTCTAATCGTAAATACGCCAACCCGATTAATTTCATCGTGCAGATTATTCGCTAAAATACTTCCCCAGGTTCCGAATCGCTCCGGAAGTATTTTTCGTAAATCTCCAACCATTGCCATATGGCCAGTAGCAAAATGATCCGTATAGTAATGAAAAGTAAATAATTCCATTGATAAAGCCTGGGCATGATATCGATGAGCCAGATCAAATAATTCTGCACGCGAAGCAACTAAATTTTTGCCAGAAAAATCGCTGCATACCAT
>JAGVJZ010000004.1 GCA_020050845.1 Gammaproteobacteria bacterium | reverse complement strand
CTGCTCGGCTTTTATAGAATCTTCATCACTAGATGCAAAGGATCCATCGCTAAAGCCCTTTAAAGGCACGGACAGCAATGGGATAACAAGTCGCTTCAAGCACGACAGTACATAGATGAGCGATTAGCAATAAGGTTGACTAGACCAGCAGCTAGTGTTTTTTGTTGATAGGGACAGCAGTGATATAAATATTGTGTTGAGAATGCATATTCATCCACATGGACTCAAATCGTTCGGGATTAATGAAGGTAATACCGCCTAGGGTTTTAACATTATCAAAGTGACTGGCTGGATCAGAAAAGAAAATAGTATCGCCGCTCATATCTTTGGGGTTCCCGGCGTAGTCATACCCTGTAACAACTACCCAATGTCCTCCCCAATCTATCCAATCAACCAAGGTTGGAATACCTTTGGCAAGATTTTGTCGTAAGATTGCGACCGAACCATTATGGAACGTTTTGGCTTCAAAGCCATGTTTATTGAGCCAATTTACAATTTGTTGGTCGCTGGTGCCACAAGCTGAAGTTGTGCCCATTTCTTTCGCGATCCGCATTTCTGTCTTCTTGTTCATCTCTTGAGCTGGTAACTTTCCATAATAATGCAATAAAGACATCACTACCGCAGAACCACAGGTGTAATCTTCTGTTTGCTGAAAGTCTTTAATATTTAAAAAAGTAATTTGGTGATTGTGGTTAAGCTTAAAAAAATCGATAGCTTGTTTTTTTGTGATTGCGGATGCACCCAAGCAAGTAAAAATTAGCAGGGTGATACAGATGACTATTTTACGCATTTATTGTTTTGACCGTAGGCAATTTGTTTCGCGTTTTTTCCAGGAATTCAAAATCTAGTGTTGCAGCAATGTAACCTTCTTCTTCAACCATGCTTGCCAGAATATTACCCCAAGGATCAACAATCATTGAGTGCCCCCAACAATCCCTTTTTACACCATTTTCATAATGGCTGCCAGTTTGTGCTGGGGCAATGACAAATGACTGCGTTTCTATTGCACGTGCACGACAAAGGATTTCCCAATGCGCTTTACCCGTTTCATAGGTAAAGGCAGAAGGTATGACGATTACGTCAACTTTTTTTCGAATCAACTTTTGAAATATATCACCAAAACGTAGATCAAAACAAATGGTGCAACCAATAGCATGGTTTTGGAGTGGATAAGTGACGATGCTATCACCGGCAGTTAGCAAAGCGCTTTCATCGTATTGAACATTCGTTAATGTTTGAAATTGGAATAGATTAATTTTGCGATAGACAACTATGACATTGCCATGCTCATTGACGACACAAGTAGTGTTGTAATACTGATCCTCTTTTTCTTCACAAAAACTGCCGCCATGTATAGTCATTTTAAATTTTTTGGCTAACGTTTTTAGTGTTGTTAAGCCACTATCTCTCGTTGGGTGTTCAATATTTTCGGCGGATTTTTTTCTCTCTTCTAAACTCACTCCCATGCCGGTAAACATTTCAGGCAAGGCGACCAAATCCGGTTGTACCTCATTACATGCTTTAGTAACGAGGTACACAATTTTTTCCAAATTTTCTTTTTTATCTGGTCCGCTATTGACTTGAATTGCAACAACTTTCATTAATCATGATGCCGGGAATAATTGATCAAACCACCAGCGACTAAAATTTCAACTTGACGCTTTGATAAATCGTGCTTTACATTGAAGTCTTTATTTTTGTTTTTAATATGCACTGTTAATTCTTTATGGTTTTTAACGTTTTGCGTAATCTTGTCAAGCGCCAGAATATCATGCAGTTCGATTTCATCGTAATCTTTTGGATTAACGAAAGTGACCGGAAGAATTCCAAAGTTAATTAAATTTTGCCAATGAATACGAGCAAAACTTTTCGCGATAACTAACTCCAGCCCTAAAAATCTTGGCGCTAAAGCAGCATGCTCACGACTTGAGCCTTGGCCATAATTTTCACCACCGACAATGGCATGCCCACTTTTTTCTGATAATTTTTTAGCACGAGAAGCATACGTTGGGTCGTAATGTTCATAGGTGAATTCACTAATCTTGGGAATATTACTGCGGAATGGCAGTACTTTGGCACCTGCCGGCATAATTTCATCAGTCGAAACATTGTCGCCCACTTTCAATAAGACAGGTAGCTCCATTGTACCTGCCAAAGGAGGTAGTTCAGGCAAGGAAGCAATATTAGGACCTTTAATCAGAGGTACATTGACGGCTTGTTCTTCAGGAAGCGGCGCCTCTAACATCCCAAAATTGTTGACCAGTTCGCCAGGATAAGTAATTTTGGGGTAGGGCATATCTAAGTCACGAGGATCGGTGATGACACCAGTAAGTGCACTGGCGGTTGCTGTTTCAGGACTGCAGAGAAAAACACTGTCTTCAGGCGTGCCTGATCGTCCAGGAAAATTTCGAGGTGTAGTACGAAGACTATTTCTACCAGTAGCAGGTGCTTGACCCATTCCGATACAGCCATTACAGCCTGCTTGATGAATTCTTGCGCCCGAATGGATTAAATCTACAAGATACCCTTGCTGAGACAATTCTTCTAACGAATTTCTTGATGTCGGATTGATATCAAAAGAGATGCCTGGAGGCACGCGCTTGCCTTTAACCATTGCAGCAGAAATGGCAAAATCGCGAAATCCGGGATTCGCGGAGGAGCCAATATAAGCTTGGTAAATCGGTTCACCTGCCAGGTCTTTGACTCTAACGACTTTGTCTGGATTTTGTGGTTGTGCAATGAGTGGCTCTAATTCGTCAAGGTTGATTTCATCATATTTATCGTATTTAGAACCTTCATCAGCCGCTAGAGATACAAAATCCTTTTCTCGTTTTTGGTTACGTAGAAAAGTTTGGATTGTTTCATCGGCAGGGAATACAGTTGTTGTGGCTCCTAGCTCTGCTCCCATGTTTGCGATCACATGACGATCCATTGCGCTTAATTCTTTCAGAGCAGGTCCATAATATTCGATGATATACCCAACACCTCCCTTGCAAGTGTGACGACGCAACATTTCAAGAATAATATCTTTGGCACTAACCCAATCTTGAAAACGGCCGACTAATTTCACACCAAAAACTTTAGGCATTTTGACGAAGTAAGGTTGTCCTGCCATGGCTAAAGCGACTTCAAGCCCTCCGGTGCCAATCGCTAGCATCCCTAAACTGCCAGAGGCGCATGTGTGGCTGTCAGAACCGAGTAGAAATTTTCCAGGAATGCCAAAATTTTGCATATGCACGGGATGACTCACGCCATTTCCTGCCCGGCTAAACCAAATACCATAGCGTTGGCAGGCGCTTTGTAAAAATAAATGATCGTCGGGATTTTTGTTGTCTTCTTGGATAAGGTTATGATCTACGTATTGAGCAGATAATTCGGTTTTAACGCGTTTAAGGTTCATGGCTTCAAGTTCAAGCATGACCAAGGTGCCAGTAGCATCTTGAGTTAAGGTCTGGTCGACACGCAAACCAATTTCTTGACCAGCTATCATTTCGCCTTCAACAAGATGGGACTGTAATAATTTCTGTGCAACGTTCATAGCCATTGTGCATCCTCCTTGTTAAATGGCGAATTGGTTAGAGGTTATAAGCGTAGCATAGATTCGGAATTTTTATTGTAGCCTGGGGAGCTTAGCGCTTTATCCCCGCTCTCACTTGTGGGAGAGGGTTAGGGTGAGGGCCCCTCATCCGGCCTTCGGCCACCTTCTCCCACAAGTGGGAGAAGGGAAAAAAGCTTAAGTGGCGCCTACGCACTTTTGCGGGAATGATAAGCGCTATGGCCAGTTAATCATTAGGATGAGCCATCTTCTCCGGCCGCACTGCTTGATCAAATTCTTCAGATGTTAAATAGCCCAAAGAGACTGCAGCATCTTTCAAATT
>JAGVJZ010000041.1 GCA_020050845.1 Gammaproteobacteria bacterium | reverse complement strand
TGCCCCCCAGATATGCTTCCTTCATAAGATTAACGCTGGATCCCTCGCCTGAAAGTCGTTCGCATTCTAAAAGCTCTTAACGGCGAGGGACGACGGCAAAGGTTTAAGAGTCGTCGTCCTTGGCCGCTGGGTACTAGGGAAAAACACTGTACTATCAAGCCAAGGATCCAGCGTTTGAACTTGAGGTGTCTCCCAGATATGCTTCCTTCATAAGATTGACGCTGGATCCCTCGCCTGAAAGTTATTCGAATTCTGCAAGCTCTTAATGGCGAGGGAGGACGCACTTTCTTCATTATTCTCTTCAGCTGCTAATATTGAAAGACAGATAGTTGTTCAAAGGAATGAATATGTGTCGTTTCATCGCATACCTCGGAAATCCCATCATCCTTGACGATGTGTTGTATAAATCAAAATATTCTCTTATCCAACAGAGTATTCGGGCCAGAGAAACAGATGTCACCTTGAACGGCGATGGCTTTGGCATTGGTTGGTATGCGCCACAGATCGACCCATACCCTGCATTATTCTCGTCTATTTTGCCAGCCTGGAATGATCAAAACTTACAATATTTAGCGCCAAAAATAAGTTCCAATTGTTTCTTTGCACATGTCCGAGCGGCGAGCTTGGGTCAAGTCAGTTTGGAGAATAATCATCCCTTTCACTACAAACGGATGTTGTTTATGCATAATGGTGATCTTGCCCATTTTGATCACATCAAACGTTATCTGCGTCGACAATTGTCCGATGAAATCTATGCCTGGATCAGGGGCCAGACTGATTCGGAGCATATGTTTGCTTTATTTTTAGATATCTTTCAGAAGCATCATTATCACTATACCGCTGAGGAAATGGCTGCCGCGTTAGAAGAGACGATTCATGCTATTAAAGCGATGCAGAAAAAACATCATATTCGAGGCGTTAATTACATTAATGTAGCAGTAACGGATGGGCGGAGTATTGTTGCTGTGCGCTATATTTCGTCAGAATTTAAATTATCACCCTCACTTTATTATTCTCAGGGTAAGCGCTACTTGTACTATAAAGGTGCATGTCGCATGCTGCCTGTCGCCCCTGATGAAGAAAATGGCGCAGTGCTCGTGGTTTCAGAAAAGTTAAACAGCGATCGATCCGAATGGCATAAAATTCCAGTCAACCACATGTTTCTAGTGAGAGATGATCTCTCAACTTCGTTGAAGCCCATCAAACCTTAGGGCTTTTGACTCATTTTACTAAAGGTCTTAGCGAACGCTTCGATAGTTTCATCTAACTCTTTTTGTTTATGAGCACTTGAAACGAAGCCTGCTTCAAAGGCAGAAGGCGCCAGATAGATGTCATGTTGCAACATATGATGGAAGAATTTCGCAAACTTCTCAACATCACAACGTTTGACTGTATCAAAACTAGCTACTTCAGACTGATCAGTGAAAAACAGGCCAAATAAGCTACAGATATGGTTAACGACTAATGGAATTTTAAATTCTTTCGCAGTCGCTTTGATGCCTTCTACTAAATATTCAGTATTGGCTTCGAGCTGCTTGTAAAATTGCGGTTTACTAATTTCATCAAGACAAGCAAGTCCTGCAGCAACCGAAAGAGGATTGCCAGAAAGTGTCCCTGCTTGATAAACAGGTCCAATCGGTGACATCAGTTCCATAATGTCGCGTCGACCACCGAATGCTCCTGTTGGTAAACCGCCACCAATGATTTTACCTAAGGTAGTAAGGTCAGGTTTGATTCCATAACGTTCCTGTGCACCCCCAAGAGCTACCCGAAAACCAGTAATCACTTCATCGAAAATCAGTAATGCATTATATTGCGTACATAAATCGCGAAGTCCTTGCAGAAACCCATTTTGTGGTAAAACGCAGTTCATATTAGCAGCAATGGGCTCGACAATCAGCGCTGCAATATCATTGGGATACTGTTCAAACATCTGTTGAACACTATCAAGATCGTTATAACTGGCAGTTAAAGTGTGTTGTGCCAAGTCTTCAGGAACACCAGGAGAGCTCGGTACTCCAAATGTCAACGCTCCAGAGCCTGCATTAACGAGTAAAGAGTCTGCATGACCATGATAGCAACCGGCAAACTTAATAATCTTGGTCCGCTTGGTGAAGGCTCTTGCTAAACGTATTGCAGTCATCGTCGCTTCCGTACCGGAATTCACTAAACGCACCATTTCAATCGATGGCACAAAGTTACAGATTTTTTCCGCCATTTTCACTTCGAGTAAAGTAGGCGCTCCGAAGCTCAGACCTTTGGACATCACTTCTTGAACCATCTTTAGAACATGAGGGTGGCTATGGCCTAAAATCATCGGCCCCCAAGAGGCAACATAATCAATATAGCGATGATCGTTTTGATCAAAAATATAAGGACCAGCCGCTTTTTTGATGAACAGAGGAATTCCGCCAACCCCTTGATAAGCTCGAACGGGAGAGTTAACTCCACCAGGGATGTATTGTTTTGCCATGAAATAGAGTTCGGATGATTTGTCGGTAATTTGCATACATTAGCTCCGGTTGGTGATGGCGAATAATACCATTTTTTAGCAATAGGCTAAAAAAAGAAATTTTCATCGTTCCCGTTCCCCCTTCTTATCCCCTCTCCCGCTTGCGGGAGAGGGTGAGGGTTAATTTCTTTAGGTTGACCTCAGGATATTACATTGGCAGAATTCTGATTCCTCCAGCACAAGAGATCTCAATGAAAAAATACATGTGTCTACTATGCGGCTACATCTATGATGAACTCGCCGGCTGCCCAGAAGAGGGCATAGAACCCGGAACGCCTTGGGAAAAAGTCCCAGAAGATTGGTTATGTCCAGAATGCGGTGCTGGTAAAGCTGACTTCGTCATGGTCGAGATTTAAAAAGGCTTCACGACCACGAGTATCACAATCACAATCAGTAAAATAGCGGGTATCTCATTGAAAATTCGATAAAAACGTTCCGAATGATGGTTTCGGTCAAACTTGAAATCTTTAAGATACTTCCCGCAGATCAAATGATAAATCCAAAGCAGAGCCACGAAAGCTAACTTCCAATGCAGCCATCTTGCATGCATATAGCCTGAAAAGTTATAACTAAGGATGATAAGACCAAACAGAGTGGCTAGAATGCCGCTCGGCATGATAATGGCATAATAAAGCTTCCTTTCCATTACTTTAAACCTGGCGATGCCGGCTTCATCAGAGGTGGTGATGTGATAGACAAAAAGACGAGGCAAATAAAACAAGCCACTGAACCAAGTCACCACAAAAATAATATGAAAGGCTTTATACCAAAGCATAGATCACCTCGACCTTGACTCGAAAGCTTTTCTAAATGATAATAATTATCATTAAAAACTGAACTTCCACTATTAAATATAAATACTGTAAGGTAAATATGTCTGAACAAACTCAACCACTGATATTTACTCAAAAAGCTGCTTCAAAAGTATACGAATTAATTAAAGAAGAGGGCAACCCTGAGCTTAAGTTACGTGTATTTATCCAAGGGGGTGGCTGTTCCGGTTTTCAGTATGGATTCACTTTCGACGATGTGATCAATGCCGACGACACGGTTGTCGAGAAGGATCTAGATAATGAGGTTCAAGTTCAACTTTTGATCGATCAATTCAGCTATCCCTACCTTAAAGGTGCTGAAATTGATTATAAAGACGATCTTGAAGGTGCTCGTTTCGTTATCAAGAACCCAAATGCAAACACCACTTGTGGTTGTGGTTCCTCTTTTTCAGCCTAACCTAAGTAAACACCTCCCAATATACATGCTTTCTTTGCGCCGGTAACGCTCGGTAAGTTACCTGGTAAGCCCTCCAGGGTTTGCTTAGCCAACCACGCAAATGCAGTGGCTTCTACCCATTGTGGATCCAAGCCAAGTGTAGATGTAGTCTCAATCTGAGTATCGCCTCTTCGTCGTTTGATTCTAGCGACAAGATCAATATTGCGCACACCCCCGCCACACAGATAGATCTCGGCAGATCTGCTGGCTACCTGATTGATCGCATTAACAATACCTGCAGCAGTGAGTTCCGCTAAGGTGGCTTGTAAGTTTTGAGGTTTTACATTTGTTTCACCAAGATAACTGGTCACCCAATTAAGGTTGAAATATTCAAGCCCAGTGCTTTTAGGTGGTTTTTTATGGAAGAAGGGATCTTGCAGCAACTTATCAAGTAATGATGGCAATACTTCACCTTGATGAGCCCAATTTCCTTGTTCGTCAAAGGCTTTTCCCAAGCATTGATAAACCCATTGATCCAATAGGGTATTACCTGGACCACAGTCAAAACCTAGTGTCACGTTTGGTTCGTTAGCTGGCAAGTAGGTGAGATTGCTGATACCTCCGATATTAACGATAACTCGATCACGTGTTTGACTTCGAAATGCGAAATGGTGGAAGGCCGGCGTTAATGGAGCACCTTGGCCGCCATTGACGATATCGCGACGTCTAAAATCTGCCACGGTGGTTATACCAGTCAATTGCGCAATAGCATTGGGATCACCTATTTGAAGAGTGAAAGGATGTTCTAAGTTTGGCTGGTGCCTGACGTTTTGACCATGAGAACCAATGGCGCAGATTTCTTTGGGAGTGTGACCTGTCAGATCCAGTAGTTGAATGCTAGCTTGCGCAAATAAATAACCTACTTGACGATCAAGCTGACCGAGACGATTAATCTCATCTGATCCTGGCGTGCTCAACGTCTGTAACTGTTGTCTTATTGACTCGGGATAAGCAATACTGTGGGTTGCGATGAGTTCAAAATGACTATCTACAAAATTGACCAGAGCACAGTCAATCGAATCCATGCTGGTGCCTGACATTAGACCGATATAAAGTTGCGTCATGGAATAATCCTAAAAATATAGTTTTTCGTTGGCGCATTTATTAATAAATTATTAATATTATTTTAAGCTCTCGTTATTATAATTGACGGCAAGAAAATAAATTCGAGATAGCTTCATGAAAGTTTATGTTTCCGATATTGATAAAGCAATCAGTTGTTATCAGCCATCACAAAGCTGGTTTGGACCTCCAAAATTGGACCCCACTCTTATTACTTTATTAAAGAATCTTCGAGCAAATCTCGGTCCTGCAACAGACACACCGTTGTCGCCAGCTGACTTATTTAACCTATGTAAAATCTTAGTGAGTACTCAAGAAGATCCCAGAGATTCAGCCGTTAGAAAGCATCTTGAAAATGTCATCGGGATACAAATATATCGAGTTCTAAAAAGCTTATATCAAAGTGGCGTTTACAATGCTTATTACTTTAATCTAGTGCTTAATCCAACGCATAAAGACTTTTCTGAAAGATGGCTTAAATTTACTAATCCTGATTTGTGGCAAATAATTGATTTATTGACCCGCGCTAATATTCTAGATAATCCTTGGAATAAATTGTGGGATTGGTTAACTCGTATAGATCAACCAGGGAAATTGTCTTTACTGCGACAGATATTGGAAAGATTAAGTTCTAATGATGTTTTGCACATCCGCTTTTTCCCGATGTTTTCACGCTCTCGTTGTTTGCCAATAGATCAAGTATCATTTCATCCGCCTGATGGAGTCCTTCCACTTTTTAATGAGTTCTTAGGCAATATACCATCAGAAATGCTGGAACCAGTTGATGCTAAGCAACGAAAATTTATTGGTAGGATTAGTAAGCAGTTATGCATGTACAGTAGTTACAACGAGTTTTTTTTCATTAGGTTTATTCATGTGGGTTTTTCATTAACCCAAGAACGTCTAGATAAAATTTTTACTCACCCTGAAATATATTTTTTCTTAAACTGCTTTTGGAGTGCTGATAATACTAATTTTCTTAAGATGTTGAATGCAATTTTTAGCGCACCAGGGCTCCCCCCATTGCTCCAAGGAATCAAGTTAATTGATGAAAGTGAGCTTCCGAAATTAGATAGAGCCAGCGCCAGTGGTTTTGCCCAAAAAGCTCCGGAAATTAAAGCTCATATCTTACACTTGCTTCTTAAAAATAAAATTATCGACGTAGATCAGCCTGATTTCCTATGGAAACTTTCAGATGAAAATGCAGAAACAGTAAAAATTATTAAGAATAGCGACTGTGCCAATAATATGGAGTATGGTATTCGGAACCTAGATGCTATGGGTATCAAAAATTATTTCAGAAAATTACAGGATGCCGCTGAAATCGGACTAAGACTAATATCTTTAGCTCGTTATCAGAAAGCCCCCATGTTTTTCAGTGTACTACCACCGGAAGTCATTAGAATGATAGCTTGCGCCGGTACTACCTATGGAACATATAGTGCTGATGAAGCTGACTTAATATTTGAGGGTTTAAGTAACCCACTGCAGTAGCTTAAAAATGTTGGATTAGTCAACCCAACCTACATTTTGGTGACAGGCTTCTTATGTGCATCTAACTTTGCAAGCAGCTTTTTAACTTCATTGTGGAATTTATTGCGGTAAGCATGAGTAATTGACTTGCCATTAGGTAGAGCAACAGTTAAAGGATTGCGATGGACCCCGTTAATTCTGAATTCAAAATGTAAATGAGGACCCGTTGCTAAGCCCGAACTTCCCACATAACCAATGAGCTCACCTTGCTTGACGTGACTACCAACTTTTAGGTTAGTTGCATATTTCGATAAATGGCCATACAGAGTGCTGTAGTTAGAGTCATGTTTAATCATAATGGTATTCCCATAGCCGCCTTTTCTTCCCAATATGGCGATCGTTCCACTAGCAACAGTTTTAACAGGAGTACCGTAAGGGGCAGCATAATCGACGCCTTCGTGATGTCTAAAGCGATGTAACACCGGGTGCCATCGTTTTGGATTGAAAAGACTACTAATTCGAGTAAATTTTAATGGAGCAGGTAAGAACCGCTTCTGCATACTGGTGCCATCCGGTGCATAATAGCCACTATTGCCATTTGGGTCTGTAAAACGCACCACTTGATAAGTATTGGTAGGTGTTTTGTATTCTGCCGCAATAATTTCACCATCTTTAATCTTTTTGCCATTTAAGAAATAGCTTTGATACAGCACGCTAACGGCATCACCAGTATGATTACCCGCACCAAAATCAACACTATTTTTAAAGATGGCAGCAAGTTGTGAGACTCTCTTGGCGTCTAGACCGACTTTTTTTGCCGATCCACAGACAGTCCCTAACACGACAAATTTAGCAAAACCTTGCTTGGCTTCCAACGGAACTGTTTTTAATGAATACTTATAATCTTCATTAACTTTATTAACAATTAGAGTGCTGGTTTGATCTACTATGTAGCTTAATTGCTGTAGTTTTTTATCTTCGTTCAGCGTCAAGGTCATTTTCTGACCAGGTTTTAGGTGTTTAAGTGTATCGTTGGTACCACCTGCTTTGATGATTGCGGCAACTTCTTTCTTTGTGATACCAGATTTAGAGAAAATTTTACCCAAGTTATCTTTTGCTTTCACAGTGACAGAAATGACTTTACTGCCAACTTTTAAATTCAAAGGTTGAGATTCTACAGGTGCCTTTGGGCTATCTTGAAGTATCAGAGAATTTTGTTGGATGTTACTTTGGATATTTAGGGTGGTCGCTTGTGCTTCTTCTTCAAGAGATACATTTTGGAAATTGGTTTCAGGCTGGGCCGAAGGTGCTTGCTCTAATTGACTCAACAGCTTTGGAGCTTGGTGATTTGATTTATGAATGAAAAAAACGCCAAGCAAAACTAAGAACATGAAACTTGCGATAAGATACCATCGTTTCGTTCTAGCAGTTCTTTTTTCAAAAAGCGCAAAAGTATTTTTTTGCTGTTTATAGTAATAAATCTTCATCTAGGTCCATTTAATATTTTTTTTATTCCGGGCAGGTCAGCTAACGAGATTGTTGATTAGTAAAACTTTTTTGCTATGCGCAAGATTATTAACTATTATTCGAGTGCCCAAATGATATAAGTTAATGCCGGAGAATGCAATGGTCACCGAACTTGAAGCCCTAGAACTACTTAAAAGGGGTGTCGTAGAAACGCTTATCGATAGCGAATTTGAAGAGCGTCTGAAACTAGATCGACCTTTAAGAGTCAAGGCCGGCTTCGATCCAACTGCTCCAGACTTACATTTTGGTCATACTGTTTTAATTAATAAGCTTCGGCAATTTCAAGATCTTGGTCACGAAGTATTATTCTTGATCGGTGATTTTACTGGAATGATTGGAGACCCGACTGGAAAAAGTGCAACTCGGCCGCCATTGACTCAAGAACAAGTCGTTGCCAATGCCCAAACATATCAAAGACAAATATTTAAGATATTAGATCCCGAAAAAACTAAAATCCTTTTTAATTCTTCCTGGATGAATGACTTATCCTCTGCAGATTTGATCAAACTTGCCGCCAGTCATACTGTGGCGCGGATGTTAGAACGCGATGATTTTCAAAAAAGAAACAGTAGTGGCCAACCCATTGCGATACACGAATTTTTATATCCTTTATTGCAAGGCTATGATTCGGTGGTGATGAAGGCGGATGTAGAGCTAGGGGGCACGGACCAGAAGTTTAATCTTCTGATGGGTAGAGAATTACAAAAAATTTATGGTCAACCTTCTCAAATCGTTATGACACTTCCCTTGCTTGAAGGTCTGGATGGTGTTCATAAAATGTCAAAATCATTAGGTAATTACATCGGCATTGACGAACCAGCCAATGAAATTTTTGGAAAAGTCATGTCTATTTCAGATGACTTAATGTGGCGTTACTTCGAGTTACTTAGCTTTCGTCCGAGTTCTGAAATTAATCGTTATCATCAAGAAATCGCCGCAGGTCGAAATCCCAAAGAGATTAAAATTTTGTTAGCAGAAGAATTGGTCGAACGTTTTCATCATAAAGAAGCTGCAATTCAAGCGCATCAAGATTTTAACTCACGTTTTGCGCGCAATGAAATTCCTCAAGATTTAGAAGAGCTGGTCATCGAGGCGCCTGAAGGCGAACTTAAAATCGCTTATATTTTGAAACAAGCTAATTTAGCGGCAACTACCTCCGAAGCGATTAGAGCGGTCAATCAGGGTGGAGTAAAGATAGATGGCGAGCGAATCTCAGATAACCAACTTATCGTTAAAGCTGGTACCAGTCACGTCTATCAAGTGGGCAAAAGAAAATTTGCGAAGATCTTGTTGAAATAGTCTGTTCTGCTACGTCTCTATGTTGCTATCAAATAAGCGAAAGATTATAGTAGCGACACTTTAGCTGTCACAAGGGAATGCCTCCTAATGAAAAGGATAATGAGGGACACGCTCGTCGCAATTGCCCTGCTTGCTACTCTTTTTTCTGCTCCAAGTTATGCTCAATCCTGTGGCGCCGACAGCTGCTTACCTTGTGGTGAAGTGATCACCAATAATCCTGGTGTTGCCTATGAAGCACCCGTTACTCCTTACATGAATTACATGGCGACCTCTTCGTGCTGCAAAAATCCTAATAACTATTTTGGTGGTTTTTATGCAGGAGTAGGTTGGGGGCTTGGAGTGACCAACTATCATTTGAAAATCCAAAATTCATCTCCTTTTGGGTTAGATGAACAAAGTCGTAGTTATTTGGTCGGAAACGGCAATTTAGGTTTTAACCTTGTTATCAACTATTTCTCGTTAGGTTTAGAAGTAGGATACGACTATCGCTCTAGAAGTAATCCTGTGAGTTATTTTCCTCTAACAGACTCCCTCTTAACTATTTTAATAGATCCTGATGATATTTTGGGGGATCGCCTTGTCTTTGTGACGCCTTGCAAAGCTCGGTACGATATTACATCACACCATTCAGCCCATGCAGATTTGTTGCCCGGTGTTGCTTATAAACAATTTACAGCTTATTTGCGTTTTGGTATTGAGCAATCTAAATACCAACTTCAAAGACGAGTCTGCTTTCCTGATGTACTTGTGGTTGAAGATGCTGGGTTTGATGTCACCATTCATGACACTGATTTTATATTTAGCCCAGCAAAAAGAAGTATCGCTGGTTATAGATTAGGTGCTGGATTTGGGGTGGCAGCGACTCGTCATGTCAGTTTCCATTTAAACTTCATTCACACTTTTGTTAATAAGCAAAGCTTTACGCCTAATGTGGCTTCTATTATAGCGAATGTGCCAGTAATTGTTCCCGATCCTATCTTGCCTAATCCAGAAATTGTTAATGTGGCTATGCTCAGTAACCTTGCAGGTAAGATTACTATTGAGCCGCAACGAAATGAAGTGATCTTTGGTGTCCGGTTTACATTATAAGTCTAAGGGGCGAAAGAGGAAGTCATGTCTTTGAATAAAAACGTACTCAATAGTACTGTCCTAGTGCTTGCTTTTGTAGTGAGTCCAGTGTGGGCAGATGCTCCATGCTTACCTTGTGGCGAAGTCATTATTAACTCAGAACTTCCTACTCCTTCAGACTGCAATCGGGTTGCTCCTTTTCAAAATTACCTTGCTACCACTGAAAACTGTATCGTAAAAGGAACGTGGAGTGGTTTTTATATAGGAACAGGAGTAGGTTTCGGTTCGGTCGATTACCACCTTAATATACCCGGTATTACTCCGTTGATTGCTGGTAAGAATGTAAACAGTTTTGATAATACTTACATGACGGAATACGCTTCAGTGGGGTACTCCCACCAAATTCGAGGTTTCTTCCTCGCGGCCGAATTGGCTTACTATTATCAATCGACAACTTCGCCGTTCTATTATGAAGATCCAAGTTTTACTAACCTCGTAAGCGCTATTACTGATACGACTGTT
>JAGVJZ010000063.1 GCA_020050845.1 Gammaproteobacteria bacterium | reverse complement strand
TTGTGATGAGACCGGTGTCGCTATCTATGACTCTGAACGGGGTCTTTTAAGCGATCAGCTCTATAGCCAAGTTAAATTACATGCCCAATATGGCGGGGTTGTTCCCGAATTAGCTTCTCGGGATCACATTAAAGTGATTGCCCCTTTAACTCAAGCCGCATTACAAGAAGCTGGGTTAAAAGCAAACCAACTTGACGGAATAGCCTATACCTGCGGTCCGGGACTAGTCGGTTCATTGATGGTAGGAGCTTGTTTTGCTAAGAGCTTAGGTTTTGCGTTGGCTATCCCGACCTTGGGTGTCCATCATATGGAAGCCCATTTAATGGCGCCGATGCTGGAAACGCCAGCTCCTACTTTCCCATTCATTGCTTTATTGGTGTCGGGTGGCCATACCTCTTTAGTTAAAGTGACGCGACTAGGAAACTATGAAGTTTTAGGAGAGACCTTAGATGATGCAGTGGGAGAGGCGTTTGACAAAACCGCGAAGTTAATGGGATTACCGTACCCAGGGGGCGCATTGTTATCGGCCTTAGCAGAACAGGGTAAACCACATCTTACTTTTCCGCGACCAATGCTAGATCGGCCGGATTTAGATTTCAGCTACAGTGGTCTAAAAACTCATGCAGCGAATGTCATTCGAAAATCCGATCCAAGTCTTTACCCAGATATTGCCTATGCTTTCCAAGAGGCAGCGGTGACAACACTCGTCGTGAAATCAAAAAAAGCACTGGAACAAACTGCATTCAAAACATTGGTGGTGGCAGGAGGGGTTGGAGCTAATCGACAATTACGCACGGCTTTAAACACTATGACTCACAAGATTGGAGCCCAAGTTTTTTATCCAAAACCCCAGTATTGTACTGATAATGGCGCCATGGTTGCTTATTTAGGTTGTCAACGACTGCTGCAGGGCGAGCAAGATTCCTCAAACGCAGTCAAGGTTCGTGCTCGCTGGAGCCTAGAGGAGTTGCAATAAGATTTTTTCCCCTCTCCCGCTTGCGGAAGAGGGCTAGGTCAGGGTAGTTAAAAATTTACCTTACTCTCAGTACCACTTCGTAAGCGTTGAATGTTATCCCAATGTCGCCAGATGATGAGCGCAGACATAATCACGACGGGAATGAAATAGACCGCCTGTGAAAAAATTAGGATAAAGATCGGCGCTAATACGAACGTTACGATCGAAGCCAGTGAAGAATACTTGGTAAAATAGACCACCGCGATCCAGGTGATCAGCGCTAGAATTCCGACAAAAAAGTTCAAACCAAAAATGGCACCAATCGCAGTGGCAACACCTCTGCCGCCTTTAAACTGGAAAAAAATGGGATAGAGGTGACCAAGTAAAGCGATCACAGCAATTAAGCCTAACCCAAAACCGGAGACGCCAAGCATTCGAGCAAGAATCACAGGTAGAAAACCTTTGATCGCATCTGCAACTAATACAATGAGAGCGGCTTGTTTACCTGCAAGACGCATGACATTTGTGGCGCCTGGATTACGCGAGCCTTCAGTCCTTGGGTCGGGGAGGTTCATGAATTTGCATACTAGGATTGCGGTACAAATGGATCCAAGTAAATAAGCAATGATGGCGCAAACGATAAACATGGATTCTCCTTGCGGGTGTGTCTCGTATGAATTGCACATAGTATATGAAAAGTTTTTTGTGGCAAAGTGCCAATTGTAGTATTGTAACCGTAAGGTAAAGCGATTTGTCATTCCCGCGCAAGCGAATGACAAGAAGCCACGATACACGAGAAGGTACTTTAATGATTCCAAGGCCAGACAATTTAATTTGGGTAGACTTAGAAATGACCGGTCTGGATCCAGATCGCGACCGCATTATTGAAATTGCAACTGTCGTCACTGACTCTAAGTTGAATGTCATTGCAGAAGGACCCAATCTTGCCATTCATCAGGCAGACGAAATTTTAGACAAAATGGATGATTGGAATACTAATCAGCATTCTAAATCTGGTTTAGTTGATCGGGTGCGAAATAGTGCCATAAGTGTACAAGAGGCTGAGGAAAAAACTTTACAATTTCTTGCCCAGCATGTGGTGGCGGGTAAATCTCCAATGTGTGGTAACAGTATCTGTCAAGATCGTCGCTTCATTTATAAATGGATGCCAAAACTTTCTGCATTTTTTCATTATCGTAATTTGGATGTCACCACGATAAAAATTTTGGCACAACATTGGTCTCCTGATTTATTAAATAATTTTAGCAAAGAGTCCTCTCATTTAGCGCTGAATGATGTCTACGATTCGATTGCAGAACTTAAGCATTACCGCGATCATTTCTTCAAGTTATAATCTGAAATCAATTTCTCGCGCATTGCTTTAACTTTGGCACTGAGTTCAACAGGATAGGGTTTAACGGCTTGTTTGTTGAACTGGTGTACTTCTTGTAAACAAAATTGTCGTATCTCATGGACGGTAGGTGATGAATAAACACAGTGACCATCTTTAAAAATAGGAACTAATAAATCTTTACCACCAGCCGGTAGATTTTCATTTAACGTCACATCGTAAACCACATCTTTTTGATTTTGATAACGTCTGATTTGTTGAATACCCGGCAGTGTCGATTTGGATAAATCGTCTGAGATCTTCATTTTATAATTCCAATCTCCTTGGTCATTTTGGATTGCGGTCAGCTTATAAATTCCATTTAATGCTGGGTAGTCGAACGAGGTTACCAGACGAGTCCCTACGCCCCAGGCATCAATGGGTGCCTGTTGTTGTTTGAGATTTTTAATGATGTATTCGTCAAGATCGCCACTGGCTACGATTTTAGTATTCGTTAAACCTGCGTCATCTAGTAGTTGTCTAGCAACTTTGCTGAGCTCTAAAAGATCTCCGGAATCAAGACGAATGCCGCCTAGTTCTTGGCCTTGTTTTCTTAACTGCAAACCAATTTCGATGGCATTTTTAATACCATTTATTGAATGATAAGTGTCAACTAGTAAAACGGTGTTATCACCCATGGCATCGGCAAATGAACGAAATGCTTCAAGTTCAGAATCAAATGCCATTATCCAGCTATGTGCTTGAGTGCCTTGGATTGGTAAATCATAAATTTTCCCTGCTAAGGTATTTGAAGAGGCATGACAACCCCCAATATAAGCACTGCGGCTTGCGGTCAAACCACCATCGGGTCCTTGGGCACGGCGCAAACCAAATTCGATCACGGTATCATTTTCCGCGGCGAGACAAACTTTGGCTGCTTTGGATGCGACCAGTGATGAAAAGTTAAAAAAATTCAATAATGGAGTTTCCAGAAGTTGGCATTGCAAAATTGGGCCAGTAATCCGCAAAACTGGTTCGTGCGGAAAAATAAGGTTCCCTTCTGGTATGGCTGCAATATCACAAGTAAAACGTAGTTTTCGTAAATATTCTAAAAAATCAGAGGGAAAAAGTTGTCCCTCGCCATTCGTTAATGACTTCAAGTAAGCAATATCATCGTCGCTAAATCTAAAATTATTTAAAAATTCGATTGCTAACTGCAGTCCTGCCGTAATGATAAATTCGGATTGCGGGGGTAATTTGCGATAAGATAAATGGAAAACAGCTTTTCGTTCGGCGATGCCAGCTTGCCAATCACAATAGGCCATAACAAATTGGTATTGATCAGTTAAAAGTGGTGAATAATTGCAAATCATATCGCCTGGGCCTTTCTATCTTTTTATTTCTTGATTATAAGTTTAGTATTACCACGCTGTTCTTGATCCAATTCCTGCGATAACCACTTTAAAATAGCTGGTATTTTTTTATCAAGCTGCCAGGGTGGATTGATAATCATCATGCCGCTACCATTTAGTTGATTAGGAGAATCGTCAGGATACAGATTCAGCTCAGTAATCAGATAGGGAAATTTAATTTTGCGTTCAAACTGATGCTGAAAATAATTAATTTGAGGGCGATTTTTTACTGGATACCAAATTAGATAAATACCTTGTGCCCACCGGGACAAAGCCATAGTCACATTCTTCAAAATCATTTCAAATTCAGATGTTTGTTCAAATGGTGGATCAATGAGCACCAAGCCTCGTCGTGGCATCGGAGGCACAAAAGCTTTAAGTCCTTGATAACCATCCAAATGATGTACCGCAACTTGTTTATCACCTTCAAAATTGTGTTTTAGTGTTTGGTAATCATTAGGCTGCAGTTCTGTCAAAATCATTTTGTCTTGTGGGCGAAGTAAAGCGCGTGCCACACCTGGTGATCCTGGATACTGAATGATTTCCTGCGGCTGATTCATAGATCTTACAATCTTTAAATATTGCTCAATTGCAGCAGGTTTTTTAGTTTGGTTATCAATAATTTTTGAAATGCCAGTCTCGTACTCTTTTGTTTTTTTTGATTCTCTTTTTGAAAGATCATAAAATCCTAAGCCAGCATGAGTATCAATATAACAAAGCGGTTTATCTTTGTTGAATAATGACTCTAGCACTGCGACTAAGATGATGTGCTTGAAAACATCCGCGAAATGTCCGGCGTGATACGCATGTCGGTAATTCAAAGGTCGGCCTTTTTGATATTTTGGTGGCAAACAATACCATTAAATGTCGTCTTGATGAAGCTTGATGGTCTGTATGATTCGGGTACGGGCACGTGCCTGAAATTAGAAGTGCTTGTCATTCCCGCCTTCGCGGGAATAACAACTGCATTTTTTTCGTGCCCGCGCCCGAATCATATAGAGCATCACGCTTCATCCAAGTAATATAGTCTGTTAGAATCACCCCTTTCAGAGCTGGCTATTTGTTATGTTACAAAAACTTTACCGATTAACCATTGGTAAGCCATTTAACCCCATGGATCAGGGAACACGCAGGAAAATTGCACTGAGTGCATTTTTGGCATGGATCGGTTTAGGGGCAGATGGATTATCCTCAGCGTGCTACGGCCCGGAACAGGCGTTCCTCAGCCTTGGGCATCATACAGCATTGGCTTTTTATCTTGCCTTTGCAATTGCAACCACTGTCTTTATTATTTCTTTTGCTTACAACCAAGTCGTCGAACTATTTCCAAGCGGCGGTGGCGGTTATAAAGTTGCCACTCGCTTATTAGGAAAATATCCTGGCCTCATTGCTGGCTCAGCACTGATTGTGGATTACATCTTGACGATCGTGATCTCAATTGCCAGCGCTGTCGATGCGGCTTTCAGTTTGTTTCCATTGAGTATTCAGCATTACAAATTACTGATCAGCTCCTCTTTAATTCTGCTTCTAATTATTTTAAATCTCAGAGGCATGAAAGATTCAATCAAATTGCTGATGCCAATCTTTTTAGGATTTATTATTTCTCATTTAGCATTGATTGTTTATGGCCTTTATCAACAACATCACTTAGTGCCCGTGATCTATCACGAAGCGAATCATCAGGTACATTCGATCTTTTTGCAAAGCGGTTTAGTCGTGGTGTTGGCCTTGTTTGTCAGAGCCTACTCGCTAGGGGGCGCCACTTATACCGGATTAGAAGCTGTCTCTAATAATGTGCACACCTTAGCTGAACCAAGAGTGAGGACTGGAAAATGGACCATGTTCTATATGGCAGTTTCTTTGAGCTTAACAGCGGGTGGTATCTTGTTTTTGTATATGCTTTGGCATGTCAAGCCAGTGACTGGAATGACGTTAAATGCAGTTGCTTTCCAAGCGACTCTCGGTAACGGAACTTTTTCGGGTCCTATTTTGTTCATAACATTATTAGCTGAGGCAGGACTATTATTCGTGAGTGCCAACACAGGTTTTTTGGGTGGGCCTGCGGTACTGGCTAATATGGCAATTGATAAATGGGTACCTAGCCGCTTTCGAAACTTATCGAGCCGCTTAGTGACTCAAAATGGCATTATCCTTTTTGGTACCGCCGCGCTTTTTATCTTGTTAGCGACCAGAGCTCATGTTGGGTATATCCTGGTCTTATATAGTGTTAACGTCTTCATTGCATTTTCTGTTTCATTGTTCGGCTTGAGTAAACACTGGTGGCAAGAGCGCAACCGCAAATTTTCAAATATATTGAGGTTATTGCTTTCCTCATTAGCGGCTATCATTTGTTCTTCAATTTTGGTGATGTTAGTCCTTACTCGCTTTTTCCATGGTGGCCTGGTGGCTTTATCAATTGCAGGTTTTGTAGTACTCCTATGTTGGTTAACTAGAAAGCACTATCAAAAAACCGATATTAAATTTAGACAGGCGGATCGCCTGCTAGTGCCTCAACTTGGCGCCAAAGACCCTGAAATAATTCCCCCCTTCGAGCCTAATGCACCTACAGCTGTTTTATTCATCGGGAAAAGTATCGGTGTTGGAATGCACGCCTTACTCTGGATTTATCGATTATTTCCACATTATTTTAAAAATTTTATTTTCGTCTCAGTTGGAATTATTGATGTGCAGAGTTATGGTGCTGATGAGTATTTCAAAGTTTTGCAACGACGAGTAAAAAGAAATTTGGATCATTTCGTTTCGTTTGTCCATAGTCATGGTAATGCGGCTTATGCTGTTATTGATTACGGAACAGATCCTGTTGAAAAGCTAACTCAGATTGCAGAAAAGTTATATCAAGAAAATCCTAACTGTGTATTTTTTGCAAGTAACTTAGTCTTTCCGAATGAAAATTGGCTGGTGAGAAGATTGCATAATGAAACCGCATTTGCTGTGCAACGTAAGTTACATCTGCAAGGTATTATGATGGTTATCTTGCCAATGAATCTTGAAACTTACTTGCCTGCGCCTTCTAAAACTAAATAAAATTTGTCTTTCCCGCGACAGCGCATAGGCGTCAACTTAAGCATTTTTTCCCTTCTCCCACTTGTGGGAGAAGGTGGCCGAAGGCCGGATGAGGGCCCTCACCCTAACCCTCTCCCACAAGTGGGAGAGGGGAAAAAAAGCTTAAGTTGACGTCTAAGCGGGAAAGACAAACGCTATTTAAAGCTTCTGTGGGTATCCTGCTAAAAGAGATGCTCTTTCACCGTCCTGACTTCTTCGTACTAAGTTACAAGGATTAGGTAAAGAACTAAAAAAGTTGGAGCAGCAGCGTGAGAGATTGGCCAATCTTGATGGCGAATCAGCTTGAGCTTCTACCGGAGTTGGCTGAGCACTTTTTCTGCAACAAATCGCTACTACTAAAGCTAAAAATAAAGTTATCCCTATGGCCAATGCAATCGCGATGATAGCTTTAGCATCTTCTGGGGTTCCTGTGTTAGCGACATTTTTTTTCAAAATACCATCAACACAGGCTGAACTTCCCCAATCAGAATACAAGGTACAAACACTGCCACCAAAAGTTCCATGTCCATAATGCTTAACAGTCCAAGGATCTGTGGGGCAAAAGTTGTTCCATTCTGAAGTTACTATCCAGCACTGTTCTTTCAATATTGGAAGTAATTTATTTGCTTGATCATCAATGCAAGTTAATTTTTCTTTGTACTCTGAGTCTCTGGCACCCAAAAAACAAATACTTGACTCCGCCATGACTCTTTCAACAAAAGAAGCGAGTAGGAACCCTATTAAATACATGCTGTAGTTTGCGGCGCTGTTTCGATAGGAGTGTCTCATAGGGGACCTCTGGTGAGTAATTAAGGTCAGGTATTTTATCTATTTAAAAAGTTAAATACGATCTTTTTTGCTTGATATTAATGAGAAATATGTAAATTTAACTTTGTCGTAACAAATTGGGTTTGCTTTGTTTTATACTACGTGCCCGCGCCCGTCTTTTTGATTTAAAAAACGGGCGCGGGCACGCACGTGGGCACGTAGTATGACAAACAAAAATGTAGCCTGGGTTTCACCCAGGCTACATTTTTGCTGCATGTTGTTCCAATGCCCAGGTAGTATGTTCATTCACTAATTGAGAATCATGAGTAAGTTTAGATTGGAGCGCCTCGATGATTTCGGGTGAGGAGTTAGCATTTCCTAAAGCCACTGCAATATTTCTCAGCCAGCCAATATACCCAGTGCGTCGGATGGCGCTTGCCTCTGTGTTGCGATTGAATTCCTCTTCAGTCCAGGCGAAAAACTCAATTAAATCGGCATTGTTAAATTGTTTGCGGGGAGTAAATTCATCTTCGTGTGTGAATTGCGCAAACTTATTCCAAGGACAGATCAATTGGCAGTCGTCGCAACCAAAAATTCGGTTACCAATTTTGTTACGTAATGGCACAGGGATGGCTGATTTCGATTCAATGGTGAGATAAGAAATGCACAATCTAGCGTCCAGTTGAAACGGTGCGACAAATGCTTTAGTCGGGCAGATATCGATGCAGGCGTGGCAACTGCCGCAATGCGGTGTTGCGGGTTCATCCACAGGAAGCGGAATATTGGCGTAAATTTCACCTAAGAAGAACCAGCTCCCCGCTTTCTTATTGATCAGCATTGTGTTCTTGCCAATCCAGCCTAAGCCTGCTTTTTCAGCAATGGCTCGTTCAAGCACGGGGGCGCTGTCAACAAAGGCGCGATAATTAAACTCTTTCACAACGCTATTAATTTTGTTCGCCAAATCAAGTAAGCGTTTTTTCATCACTTTATGATAGTCTTTGCCAAGTGCATAGCGGGCAATATAGCCTTTACTTTTGTCTCGCAAGATTTGGATCATATTGTTGTCAGCAGGTAAGTAATCCATGCGTACCGAGATGATCCGAATAGTATTCGGCACCAGCTCTTGCGGTCTGGATCGTTTAGTGCCATGGCGTGCCATGTAGGTCATGTCGCCGTGGTAGTTCTGAGCGAGCCATTTATTTAGATATGATTCAGCGGTAGACAATTGAGTATCGGTAATACCGACCGAAGAAAAACCCAATTCTTTACCCCATTGCTTTATGTTAGCTGCAAGTTCTGTTAAATCTGGCATAGAATATACTCGTAGTGGATGATTTTTGGGTGTTAGGAATAACAGATTGCGAGAGATTGACAAGAATTTAACACAAAAAAGTACAGGAATACTTGCCGTATTTCGAGCATTTTTTGTGTTAAATTCTTGTCAAGGTCGAA
>JAGVJZ010000020.1 GCA_020050845.1 Gammaproteobacteria bacterium | reverse complement strand
CACAAAAAATGCTCAAAATACGGTAAGTATTCCTGTGCTTTTTTGTGTTAAATTCTTGTCAATCTCTCGCAATCTGTCATTCCTAACACCTAAAAATCATCCGCTACGAGTATATGATGCTTGATGATCTAAATTCGTTCAAAAAGAAAAGTGTGATGCATACAATTTTATTCACAGGTGGTGGCTCTGCCGGTCACGTGACGCCTAACATCGCTATTATTCAGGCCTTTCAACAAAGTGATTGGAAAGTTTGCTATGCGGGTTCTAAGCAAGGTATCGAAAGAGATATTATTAAACGCTTAGGGGTAAATTATTACAGTATTGCAACCGGCAAACTACGACGTTACTTTAGTTGGCGAACGTTTGTTGAACCATTCGCAATATTGTTAGGCATTTGTCAGGCAATTCAATTATGTTGGAAGCTAAAGCCTGACGTCATCTTCTCCAAAGGAGGCTTTGTCGCTTTTCCGATTGTATTTGGTGGTTGGTTAAATAGAATACCGGTTGTCATACATGAATCGGATCTTACGCCTGGGCTTGCTAACCGCATGAGCTTTCCATTTGCTTCTAAAGTCTTTGTAAGTTTCGATGATAGCCAACACAAAGTCCCCGCTAAAAAAATCTTAGTGACTGGGAATCCTATTCGTGAGTCTTTGCTACAGGGGAAAAAAGAACGTGGGCTTGCGCTGTGTGGTTTTAATGATAAAGACCCAGTGTTGCTCATTTTGGGAGGAGGGCAAGGAGCATTACGGATTAATCAAACCATCCGAACGATTCTGCCGCAATTGCTAGAAACATTTCAAGTCGCCCATGTTTGTGGTAAGGGCAAGGTGGACAGTAGCATTCCTAACAGTGAGCGTTATCAACAATTTGAATATATTGATGAGGAATTAGCAGACCTATTTGCTTGTAGTGAATTAGTCGTTTCTAGAGCGGGTTCAAATTCTTTATATGAGCTATTACGATTGCAAAAACCACATATCGTCATCCCGTTATCAAGACGGGCGAGTCGAGGCGATCAAATTGTTAATGCCAATTATTTTGCACAACGGGGTTTAACCAATGTGTTATACGAAGAGGATTTAACTCAAGAAACTTTATTGCAATCGATCTTAAAAGCTTATGCTAATAAAAATGAACAACAGCAACGGCTGGCAAGTTATATCCTGCCAGAAAGCAATAAACTTATTTACGAAGAACTGATACGAATTGCCAGCGGTGATGCTGACCAATTGCAAAAGGATAGCTTATGACCTGGTTAAAGAAACTATTTCCTACCAAAATTCGAACTGACTCTAGTGAAAAGAAAGGTATTCCAGAAGGTATTTGGACCAAATGTCCCGGCTGTGATGCCATCTTATATGCCGCAGAGTTAACTAAAAATCTTGGGGTTTGTCCGAAATGTAACTTTCACACTCGCATTAAGGCACGAGCGCGATTGGAAAGTTTTTTGGATTCCGACCATTGGACTGAACTGGCATCCAATGTTGGTTCGTCAGATCCATTGCGCTTCAAAGATAGCAAAAGATATAAAGACCGTATTGTTGCTGCCCAGAAAAAATCTGGAGAAAAGGAAGCACTGATCGTGTTGCAGGGCAAATTATATGGCATGCCAGTAGTAGCGAGTGCTTTTGAATTTGACTTCATTGGCGGTTCAATGGGGAGTGCCGTGGGTGAGCGCTTCACCCAAGCAGCTGCGGCTGCCTTAGAATCAAGAATCCCGTTGATTAATTTTGCTACGAGTGGGGGCGCTCGGATGCAAGAGGGGCTCATCTCGTTATTTCAGATGGCAAAAACAAGTGCAGCGCTAGCTAAGCTTTCTAAGAAAGGAGTTCCTTTTATTTCTGTACTCACTGATCCGACCACGGGCGGGGTTTCGGCTAGCTTAGCAACGTTAGGCGACGTTATCATTGCTGAACCTAAAGCATTAATAGGGTTTGCAGGTCCTCGGGTCATTGAACAAACGGTGCGCGAAAAACTGCCAGAGGGATTTCAGAGAAGTGAATTTTTATTAGAACATGGCGCCATTGATATGATCATCGATCGCCGCTATTTGCGACCAAGAATTGCACGGATATTAGCAAAACTCACTCATCAACACCCTAACGATCTACCTGATAGAGAATAGCGTGAATGCCAACCCTTGAAGCCTGGCTTGATAAAATTGCGACTTTTCATCCACAGAGTGTTGCATTAGGGCTAGAGCGTATTGGGCAACTTGCTAAGAAACTCCAAATCACCCAATTTGATTGCCCGGTTGTCATGATCGGTGGTACTAATGGTAAAGGATCATGTGTTAAATACCTCGAAACCATCTTAACGTTAAGCGGTTATCAAGTTGGCGCATATACCTCTCCGCATTTATTGGCTTTCAATGAAAGAATTAGACTCAATAATGCCAACGCCTCTAGCGAGTTATTAGTCGAAGCATTCGAAGTCATTGATCGTGTTAGGCAAGATTTGCAGTTAACATTTTTTGAATTCACAACGCTAGCGGCCCTCTGGATCTTTAAACAAGCCCAACCCGATGTTATTTTATTAGAAGTCGGTGTCGGTGGTCGTTTAGATGCCGTCAATATTGTCGATGCAGATATAGCGATCATTACCTCTATAGATTTAGATCATACCGAGTGGCTGGGAAACACCCGACAAGAGATTGCTTTCGAGAAGGCAGGGATATTTAGATCTGGTTCTGGCGCAGTCATTGGAGATGAGCAGCCGCCCACAACGCTCCTTAATTATGCTGAGAAAAATAACACTAAACTCTACCGGGTCAATCAAGAATATCAGTACTTCGTTTCGGATAGTTCTTGGAGTTTTAAAGATGAACATTCTTTTTACGAAGACTTGCCTTTACCAAAGTTGCCTATTCAAAATGCAGCGACGGCATTAAAAGCGCTCAATCTTTTGGCGCCACGATTACCGGTCTCTATAAACAATATTAAAGAGGGTTTACAGACTGCGAACCTTCTTGGACGCTTTCAGTTTATTGAACAACCATACCCCACAATTTTGGATGTCGCTCATAATCCAGCTTCGGCAAAATTGCTAGCAACGAAGTGTCAGGCAATTAAAGATGAGTTGGTTGCAGTTGTCGGGATGTTAGCGGATAAAGATATTATAAATACGTTAGCACCATTTAAATCGAGGATTAAAAAGTGGTATTTTGGCAGTTTGCATGTTCCACGTGGTACGCAGGCAAGAGAGTTAGCTTTGAAGCTGGAAAATATTGATAATCAAAGTTCATATACTTATGATTGCGTGACTGAAGCCTATGAAGCGGCAGGTACTAACTTGGTCAATCAGCAAAGAGTTTTAGTGTTCGGGTCTTTTTATACAGTTGCCGAAATACTTCAGCAATTAGTACTTAGAAAATGAAAGGAGCAGTTGTGGCTACACCATTAAAGCAACGTATTATAGGAATACTGGTTCTGCTATTTTTGGCTTTGATCATTCTGCCGTGGTTATTTGGAAGTAATCAACGCGCCGTTTTTGAGCAAAAGCACGACGACAAAAATAAATTGGAGAGTGCTCTAAACGCCGGCGAAAGTGATGAAACTATTATCAAGGAATCTTCTCAACCGCAAGTTGCCCTAGCACCAAGTGAGGCTACGAACCAATTTAAAGCCCCAGAAAATGAAGAAAGTATTCCAGAACCTGTGAGCAGTGATAAATCTGTGCAAGCAGTGGAAGAAGATGAGGATGTCGTTCAAGAAGAAGTTGCAAAACCTCGAGCACAACTTGAATCATCAAAAATATCGGAAGTTCAAAATAAAGTAATGCATACTGAAGAAGCTAATAAAGCTCCAGCTCATACTTCAAAAAGTTTAACCGCAAAGCACAAAACTCAAGAATTGAAAAAACCCAATTTAGCAAAAATCAAAATTCCTTCACCTAAAGAGACGGTTAAGATCGCTAAAAAAGCTCCTACCAAGGGATGGAACATACAACTTGGTAGCTTCAGTGACAGCCAAAACGCTGAGCATCTGGTTAAAGAGCTTAAACAAAAAGGTTTTTCCGCGTCTAGTAAAGTGGGTAAAAATTCCAAAGGGGACGATGTGACCCGAGTATTAGTTGGGCCAAATGAAAAACATAGCGCACCGGATGAGACACTTTCTAAGATAGAAGAGAGTTTGAAGATCCACGGTGTGATAGTGAAGCCTAGCGTATGACCAGTATAACACCCCATGCTTTAGCATTTGGATATGTTGATTATTTCATCATCATTGTCATTTTAGCCTCGACGCTGATTAGTTTACTTCGTGGCTTTATTTCTGAGGCGGTTTCGCTGTTAACCTGGATTATTGCGGCTGTTTTTGCTTTTAAATTTAGTCATCCCTTAAGTGATCATTTAGCTGGAATGATCCACACGCCATCGTTGCGTTTTTTGGTTAGCTTCTTAATTTTATTTATTATTGTTCTTATTATTGGGTCCATTATTAATCATTTTTTTGGTGTACTGATTAAAAGTACCGGTTTATCTAGCACTAATCGTATACTTGGGATGATTTTTGGTTTTGCTCGTGGGGTCCTCCTAATCGCAATCTTCATTTTATTTGCGAATATGACCTCTATTGTCAGAGAGCCTTGGTGGCAAACCTCCTATTTAATACCTTTCTTTGATGGTCTTGTTGCTTGGTTGCAGCAATTTATTCCAAACCATTTTAATAATATGTCTCATTATTTTTCTAATCCGAAAGCTGGGAGTCCATAGATGTGCGGTGTTATTGGTACAGTAGCAAAAACTCATGTGAATCAAGATATTTATGATGCATTAACTGCCATCCAGCATCGAGGTCAAGATGCTGCCGGAGTTTTAACTTGTGACGGCAATAAAATTGCGTTACGAAAAGCAAATGGTTTGGTACGAGAAGCGTTGCACGCAAAACATATGTTGCGTTTACAAGGCAATATGGGAATAGGGCATGTTCGTTACCCAACAGCAGGTAGTGTCAGTGCCGCAGAAGCACAACCATTCTATGTTAATTCTCCTTACGGTCTAAGTATCGTTCATAACGGCAATCTCATTAATGCCCGAGAACTTACTCAAAATTTACTAGAAGCAGATTTGAGACATTTAAACACTGAATCTGACTCCGAAGTGTTGTTGAATGTCTTTGCGCATGAATTACAGCGACTTGGCAAAATAAATTTATCTCCTGAAGATGTTTTTACCGCAGTAACCGCGGTTCATGAACGTTGTCTTGGCGCCTACATTGCAGTGGTTTTGATTGCGGGATATGGCATTGTAGGTTTCCGTGACCCACATGGAATTCGTCCAGGTGTTTGGGGAACGCGACAAACCGAGCAAGGGACAGATTATATGATTGCTTCAGAAAGCATTGCGTTAGATGCTTTGGGCTATCAGTTGCAAGGTGACATTCAACCTGGCGAAGCAATTTATATTACTAAAGAGGGTCAATTGCATCGCAAACAATGCGCTAAGAATCCTGTTTTGTCGCCCTGTCTTTTTGAATACATTTATCTTGCTAGACCAGATTCGATTTTAGACGGCATTTCAGTCCATTCTCTTCGTGCCATTATGGGCAAATTGTTGGCTGAAAAGATTTTAAAGGAACATCCAAATCACGATATTGATGTAGTCATTCCAATTCCGGATACCAGCCGCACGGCAGCTTTACCTTTAGCTGCAGAATTGGGTGTGAAGTACACCGAGGGCTTTGTTAAGAATCGTTATGTAGGTCGAACTTTTATCATGCCGGGACAAAAGTTACGCCACAAATCAGTTCGACAAAAATTGAATCCGATCGCCTTAGAATTTCAAGATAAAAATGTCCTACTAGTCGATGATTCCATTGTCAGAGGTACCACCTCAAAAGAAATTATCCAAATGGCTCGTGATGCCGGTGCCAAGAAAGTTTATTTCGCTTCTGCTGCACCTGAAGTGAAATATCCTAATGTCTATGGTATCGACATGCCAACGGCTGAAGAACTGATTGCTCACAATAAATCACCTGAGGAAATTGCAAAGCTAATCGGAGCAGATTGGATGATCTTTCAGGATTTAGATAAATTACGCGAAGCAGTTCATCGATGTAATCCTAAAATCACTCAACTTGAAGATTCGGTTTTTACCGGCCAATATCTAACGGGTGGGGTTGATACTTCTTATTTTGAGACGTTACATGACCTTCGAAGTGATAAAGCAAAGCAGGCTAAGGCAGTAGTGGATGCTAGTGGCCAGATTATTGAGATTTATAATGAGGTGTAAGTGCACATTCTGTCATTCCCTCCTGCGCGCATAAGCGCCAACTTAAGCTTTTTTTCCCTTCTCCCACTTATGGGAGAAGGTGGCCGAAGGCCGGATGAGGCCCCTCACCCTAACCCCTTCCCACAAGTGGGAGAGGGAACAGAAGAGGTTTCTCTTTGTCTCACTAAAGCATCAAATTTAACAGAACGCTCAACAACAGCTTGACGTTCTGTCACATCCCACGTGTGAAAAAAGGTAATTTTTCCATCGCCTTTGCGCCAGTTCAATTTTTCTACCGGTTTAACGCTATCAAATATAAATTGACATACCCTAATGACTTCTTTTGGGTTACATAAAGTATTGCCAGCCACATAGGCAAGAATGATGAGTAATATGTCACTCGGTAGTCGTTTTAATAAAGAGAGGTTTTGAGTTGAACACCGACTGCCTTTGGCTATCTCAATGGCCTGTTCAATAAACCGCAACTCCCTGGCCTTTCTATTGAGTGCTACTGCGCTGCTCACTTGTTGAGCCACTCCTTCATCAACTTGGTTACCATCGACATCAAGAGCAGTCAAACTGTAATTATTAACTAAAGCGATTGCGCCTTCGTTACCGATTTTATTTAGATAGAGATTAAGAAACACAAGGGTCGTGTTAGAAACGAAGGCCGATGCACCCACCACTCCAATAGCATTCATGGCAAGGTTTAAATAAGAGAGACGAGTATTGCTAGCCAAGGCTTTTGCTCCTTCGTCTGTAATTCGATTGTCGCTAAGATGAAGCTCATTAAGGGTTTCATTCTGAGCTAAAATTTTTACCTGTTCATCTTTAAGTTTGCAAGTGCCGAAACTGATGGAAGTAAGACTCTTATTATTGACTAAACTGTTCATCCCTAGCTCTCCAACTTTTTTTAGTTTGCTAAGATTCAGATGAGTCAGGCTCGTGTTCCCAGCTAAAGCTGCAATTGCTTGATCTTCTATTGTCTTGTTATCACTTACATTTAGAGATTTGAGATGGGTATTTTTGGCTAGAGCAAATGCTCCCGCATTGCCGAAGCTAGTGCTTCGGACGTCGAGCGATCGAAGACTAGTGTTTTCAGCTAGAGCTATGATTCCTTCATTCCCTAGGTTATCACATCCGATTTCAAGCTTTTTGAGACGAGGAAGAGTTGCAAAAGCTTTTGCACCTTCGACACCAATATTATTCGCGGTGACTTGTAGGGAAGTCAACCGAGTATTAGTAGCTAAAGCCTTGGCACCAATATCCCCGATATCATTGCCATAAACACAAAGAGAGGTCAGCGTAGTATTGTTAGCTAGAGCGATCGCTCCGTGAGGTCCGATATGACTCCAGGAAATATTAAGATAAGTGAGATAGGGAGTTTGTGCTAAATCCCTCGCTCCTTCAGAGCCGATATTATTTTGGCTAACAGTAAGAGACGTGAGGTAGGAATTTGTTTGAAGAACTGCAGCTAGGATTTTTATATCAGCAGGCGTAACATCTTTACTTCTAAATTCTGCTGTGGTGGTTGTTAAATCGTTCTCGCTAATTTTTTTTAATAGCTGTTGTTTACTCTGAGACATTGTTTCTCCGGATTGTTTGCTGAGGACTAAAAATGTAGCCTGGGTGAAACCCAGGCTACATAAGAACGATTAACAGCAGCTTGACGTTACTTAGTTTACTGTGGATAAGCAATCTCATGGTATTTTATATGAAAATTATTAAACTTTCCTTAAAATATGTCTGTTCTAAGTGGAATGGCTTCTGGGCCCGACATTAATATCTGTCCGTCGTCCCGCTCCCGGACTTAATCCGGGATAAGCCGCCCATAGGTATCTAAACAAGTTGAAGAGTCGATGTCCTTGGCCACTGAGTACTAGGGAGAAACGCTGTACTATCAAGCCAAGGATCCAGCGCTTGAACTTGAGATGTCTCCAGATATGCTTTCCTCATCAGATTGGCGGCTAGATCCCTCGCATGAAAGTTATTCGCATTCTGCTACTCTTAAAGGCGAGGGACGACGGCAAAAGTCATGTACACTAAGGCCCGGGGTTAGTTGAAGGCGTGCCGCTAGGTGTTGCAGATTTTTTAGGAAGACGCGATTCAACTTCTTTCCAGGTCTTTTCATCCCAATGTTTAAAAAATTTAGCTTGTTGATTAGCTCGTGGCCAATTTAATGTTCCTTTAGTAGCTAACTTTATTGTGGTTAGTAGGAAGCGACTAACTTCTACAACGTGATCTGGCTTACGTAAAGCATTACCAGCAACATACGAGAAAATGAGCAGCAAATGAGCGTCGGAAAGATGTCTTAGTAAAGACTTTTCTTGGGTAGGACGAGTGCCTTTAGCAATTTCGATAACTTGTTCGATGAACTGTAGTTCCTTAGCTTTTTTATTCAAAGCGACATGCTTTTGAAGTGCTTGTTTTGCCTGTCCATCGAAAACAGAAAAGCCAGACATTTTAAAATCGATTAGAGTTGTATTGTTAAAAAAATCAGAAACACAAAATCCCATATTAAGGTTATTGGTAAGATCCAGACTAGTCAATGAGGTATTGCGAGCCAATGCTTTTGCTCCCTCCTGGCCAATATTATTTGAGCTAATATTCAGCGAGCGTAGATGGTCGTTATTTTTAATTGCATCGAGAAGAATAGCAATATCAGAGGCATTGAGCCCTTGTGAGCTTAGATCAAGCTTGGTTAGTGTTTGATCATTATCTTTTAATTTTTTTATAATTTCAGGTTTAATGTTTGACATCTGTTATCTCTCTTATATTTATTGTTTATGGAGGTGATATAAATGTTATGGATAAAAAAATGAATTTTTTTAATCACTAATGGCAACTATGAAGGTTGTATCTTCTTCGGAGGTTCTACTCGCTCAGCTTCAGAGATACGAGATTGGATTCGTTGTTCAATATCTGGAACAACGTCTCCGACAGTAGTTAATATTTGTTCACGTTTTTTGGCTAAGCTTTCGACAGTGGTATTGTTTGAATTAATATTATCAGCAATGGGCTTAATTTTTTCAGTTATTGCAGTAATATTAGGTGCTTGGTTTTGGACTAATTTTTCTCCTTCTTCTTTAGTTTTTGCAAAAAAAGATTTTAAGCGATCTAAAAATTTAACTTTTTCATTTCCGGAAGCAAGATAAACAGAGCGAATTGCTAAGAAGGCTTTCATTTTATAGTAGGTGTCAATAGTAGGATTACTTAAGTGAAAAATTCGTTCGATTTCGTCCGGGGGTAATTCTTTGTTTGCGCCAGTATCAATAAAACGATTGTAAACCTCTATGTAAGCGTCGGGACGAAGCAGATTATCGACTTCTCCTGACGGTAAATCTTGAACACCGCTATCATGCAAGACTTTCTTTACAGCTTCATGAAGCTCCTGAAGTTTTCGCTCATTAAATTCCTCACGATCATCGCGCATTGTCGAAATGACCGAACTAAAATCACCAATTGTTTCAAGTTGTTTGTCGTTATATTCGTAGGCGTTATCAATATTATTTAGCTGTTTATATTCGCCATTTAATGAAGAGATTGCGTCATTGACTGTCGTTTGAGACGTGCCGGTCGAGATTCTTCTTTTCTCGTCTAAAGTACCAAGAGCTTCTTCTAGATAAATTTTCTCTTCTCGAACAGAGTCTTGTCCTTCCAATAGGTTGTGGTTTGTTTCCATGAAGTCTTTATAGGTGGTACTTACGAAGTTGTCTAAAGCTTCATTACGGGGATCATTGAGTGCCTGTGAAACTTGATCGCCATCAATAAAAGTGATACCTAAGATAGGCGTTTGCTTCGTTGATTTTTTAAGGGCAGAATCCACAATATATTTACTAAGGTCTTTACTAAAACCTATAAATAAACAAGCATATGTGCCGTAAAAATCTGAAGCCATAATCGGTACCAATTTATTATGTTTTAATGAATTATAACACAAGTTCTAATGGAATGAGCAAGCTAAAAAGAGCGGCCTGATGAATAACTATACAATTGAGACTTTTTTAAGAGTAGAAACCCCTAAAGCCTGGGTTACAGCGGCAAAAGCTGAGATACCATTATTATTGGTGGATCATGCTCATTGTGAAAAAAAGGCCGCGGCTACAGCCCTGGGGCTAATAAATCGTTACAGCGATCGCTATGAGCTGCTAAAGAAAATGGCTACTTTGGCTAGAGAGGAGCTAAGGCACTTTGAACAAGTCTTAGAACAGATAAAAAGTAGGGGAGAGCAGTTCCATCCTTTAGCGCCTGGACGGTACGCAGCTTCTTTGCATCGACATGTTATTGCCCATGAACCCAAAAAACTGATCGATACCTTAATTGTAGGTGCTTTGATTGAAGCGCGATCTTGTGAACGATTTCAAGTTTTAACAGAGGTAGTGGAACCCGAGCTTGCGACATTTTACCGGAAATTACATGCGGCAGAAGAGCGACATTTTTTGACCTACTTGTCATTGGCACAAGAAATTGCTGGGATTGATATTAGCGACCGTATTAACTTTTTTGCGGAGAAAGAAGCTGAGCTAATTGAAGAACCTGATGAGCAATTTCGTTTTCACAGTGGCGCCCCGCCAAGCACGGTGGCCATTCCAGCGTAGGACACCAGGAAGTTAATGAGACTACTGGGTTCTAGCTTTCGCTGGAACGACAAAAAACACTGGCATGACAAAAAGCGCTGAAATGACAAGGAATACAGGATGATATAAGATTATTTTAATCTTTCATTGATACACTTTGTTTCAGATATTTTATGTTTGAGACAAAGCTATGAATGAGAAACAGTATTTTTACTATCATCCGAAAAACAAAGTTGAAGATATCAATTCTTCTTTACACTTTATGTATCTATTGGCTGCCAGTTATGGTGTTAACGATTTAGAATTCGAAGTGGTAGAAATTGAAAATGTAGGAAAAGTGATCAGAGCTGACCAAGCTACTTTTGCAAAATGGCAAGAAGTGCTTTCCTTAATGAAGCAAAATAGTGAGGCTACCGAGGCACCTGTTGCTGAACAAGAAGCACCTGAGCATAAGGCTGTAGAAGATGAGGATACTGAGGTGGTGGTAGATACCAATGATTTTCTGGCACCAAATTTAGATCAAGTATTAGCTCCATCGCCTATCAATGAAATATCGGAAGTGGGAAGTTCATCTTCGTCAGATGGTAATAAAGCTAAAACACCAAATAACGGCTCGAAACAGCCAGGAAAGAGGCTGCGTGACTACGAATTAAGAGCCTTGCAAGGTGCAGCTTTAAGTGTGGTAAGTTATGATTCGTTATTTGCGAAACCTAGAGCAAGTGGTCACAATACTCGACCTCGTTTTGTCGCTCTTGATGATGAAGTTGAAGTGGCAAGCTACCTATATCGTAATAAATAGCTTGATTATTCAAATTCTAACAACTCCGCGCCTTCTTTTACCAAGTCGCCAATTTTGTAGTTGGTTTGTTTGATTCGACCATCACGTGGTGCAAATAACGTATGTTCCATTTTCATGGCCTCAATGACCACCAACTTATCTCCCTTGGCAACATCTTGGCCTGATTTGACCAGTTGCTCGACCAACGTTCCTGGCATAGGGGCAATGAGTAATTCATCCAGTTCATGAAGAGATTGAGAATTTGTTGAACTTAGAATATCTAATACATAGATTTCATTATTGGAAATGATCTCTAGCTTAGTATGATCTTGAAAAATTTTAGCTTGGTGATAATGATTCGAAATTAATATTCCTAATTCAAGTACCGGGAAATTTTCATCTTGGTATTCTACTAATTGACACTCAAAAGTTTGATCGTTATTTGTAATCTGAAATTTTTCCTCTTGTCTTTTCACCTGAACCAAATTACTTAGTTGCATAAACTTAAAATTTATGACGGGACCTTTTAATAACTGCCAACCATCGTGTCGATTCCAAGGAGAAGTTGGATCACTTTT
>JAGVJZ010000047.1 GCA_020050845.1 Gammaproteobacteria bacterium | reverse complement strand
CATCACAGATTTTCCTTATGTTATTCGAGTGGTGTCTGAAATTACTGAGTCAAATGGTTCAAGTTCAATGGCAACCGTATGTGGTGCCACTTTAGCATTAATGGATGCAGGTGTGCCCATCAAGGCTCCAGTTGCGGGTGTTGCAATGGGTCTTATTAAGGAAGGCGACGAGTTTGCTGTACTCACCGATATCTTAGGAGATGAAGATCACCTAGGAGATATGGACTTTAAAGTCGCAGGAACCGAACGAGGCGTTACTGCGCTACAAATGGATATAAAGATCAATGGCATAACGCGCCCCATCATGGAAACTGCTCTGGCACAAGCCAAAGAAGGCCGGTTACATATTCTTAATATTATGAAATCCTCCATTAGCGAGCCACGTGCTCAAATCTCCGATTTTGCTCCACGCATCATTAGCTTCAAAATAAATCCCGACAAAATTCGTGACGTTATTGGTAAAGGTGGCGTTACTATTCGGGAGATCACTGAAACGACGGGTGCAGTCATCGACATCTCCGATGATGGCTTAGTCAAAGTGGCGGCTGTTGTGAAAGAAGCGGGTGAAGAAGCGCGTCGTAGAATCGAAGAAATTGTGGCTGAAGTTGAGATCGGTGCCATTTATGAAGGCAAAGTTGTTAAAATTATGGACTTCGGAGCCTTCGTAGACTTCCTTTCTGGCAAGTCTGGCTTGGTACATATTTCGCAAATCAGTCAGGAACGCGTTGAGAATGTCACTGATAAACTTCATGAAGGCCAGATAGTGAATGTTAAAGTCCTCGAAATTGATCGACAAGGCCGTATTAGACTCAGCATGAAAGAAGCTGAAAAAGAAATCGCCCAGAAGTCTGAAACATTCTAATTAGCTCATCCCAGCGAGCTTCGCTGGGATGACTTTTCTCAAAATCTAATTCCAATTTAGTAAGAATTCCAAGTGGTAGCGCTTACAAAGTGCGTCTACACTTAAAGTAACGATTGTTATGATGGTAATCCATCTAAATAAAGGGAATTTATGGACAATATTAGATTTTTTTCACAAATCGATTTGCGAGATATTGATCTAGTGGGTGGTAAAAATGCCTCTTTGGGCGAAATGATCAACCATCTAGCTAGTCTTGAAATCAATGTTCCCGATGGTTTTGCAATAACCACTCTAGCCTATAAAAATTTCTTATCACATTCATCCCTGGACCAAAAAATTCATCAAATTTTGTCAAATTTAGATAGTGAGGACCTTGGTGCGTTAGAAGCAGGTTCGGCTCAAATCCGCGAGCTAATTGAACAAACGCCTTTTTCGGATGAGTTAATTGCAGATATCAAGAAATCTTATCAGACACTTTGTAAAGGCGAAGACATTAGCGTCGCCGTCCGGTCATCTGCCACCGCTGAAGATTTACCTGGCTCGTCCTTTGCTGGGCAGCAAGAAAGCTATTTAAATGTAAAAGGCTTGGACAATATAGTGGACGCAATTCGCAAGGTTTATAGTTCCTTGTTTTCTTCAAGAGCGATCGTTTATCGTTGCAACAACGGTTTTGAACATCATCAAGTTGCTATTTCCGTTGGTGTTCAACGTATGGTGCGAAGTGATCTAGCGGCAAGTGGCGTAATTTTTACTCTTGATACTGAGTCCGGATTTGATCGCGTAGTCCTCATTACAGGCTCTTATGGTTTAGGCGAAAACATTGTTCAAGGAGCCGTAAATCCAGATGAATTTTATGTTCACAAAAAACTCTTAGAAAAGGGTAGACGTGCCATTATCCGCAAGAATTTGGGTACCAAGGAAAGCAAAAAAGTTTATCAGGACGATAGTGATTACAGTAATGCCTTAAAAGACACTAAGGTGTCAAAAGAGGATCAAAATCGTTACTGCCTAACGGATGATCGGATCCATGAACTAGCAAACTATGCAATAAAAATTGAAGAGCACTACGGTCGACATATGGACATCGAGTGGGCTCTCGATGGTATCAATGGTAAAGTCTACATTGTTCAGGCACGGCCAGAAACTGTCAAAAGCAAACAGAACCAGAACACGCTAGAGCGCTATTCATTACGACAGCAGGGTGAAGTCATTGCAAGGGGTCGGAGTGTTGGAGAACGAATCGGTCAAGGTTTGGCTCGTCCGATCCTCGACCCCCAAAATATGCATCAAATGAATACGGGAGAAGTTTTGGTAACCGACATGACAGATCCTGATTGGGAACCAGTCATGAAGCGGGCTGCTGCAATTGTCACCAATCGAGGTGGTCGTACCTGCCATGCTGCGATCATCGCACGTGAACTTGGAATTCCAGCTGTAGTCGGTTGTGGTGATGTAGCGAGTAAAATCAAACAAGGACAGCCGCTAACTGTATCGTGTGCTTCTGGGGAAGTTGGTTATGTTTATGATGGAATACTTCCTTTCGAAATCGAAACGGTTGCGATCAACAATTTGCCGAATTTACCCTTTAAATTGTGTATGAATCTGGGTAATCCGGAGATGGCATTTGCTTACCAGTCTATTCCAAACGAGGGCGTTGGCTTAGCAAGGTTGGAGTTTATCATCAACAACATGATTGGTATTCATCCACGGGCTTTATTAGATTTTCAACAATTGCCAAGCGCATTAAAGAAAGAGATTCAAGCTAAAATAGCTGCTTATTCTTCGCCTATCGATTTCTATATTGAAAGAATTAAAGAAGGAGTTGCAACCATTGCAGCTGCTTTTTATCCAAAACCAGTCATCGTACGTTTTTCCGATTTCAAGTCTAATGAATACGCCAACTTACTTGGAGGAGATATCTTCGAGCCAAAAGAGGAAAATCCAATGATTGGCTATAGAGGAGCTTCTCGTTATCTCTCAGAACAATTCCGCGATTGCTTTGAACTTGAGTGTATTGCTATCAAAAAAGTACGAGAAGAAATGGGTTTGACTAACACTAAGGTTATGGTTCCGTTTGTGCGAACGGTACAGGAAGCAAAAAGTGTGATTAAACTTCTAGAACAATTTGGATTGCGTAGAGGCGGCGATCTTGAAATTTATATGATGTGTGAAATTCCTTCTAATGCAGTGTTAGCCCAACAATTTTTAGAGCATTTTGATGGCTTTTCAATCGGCTCGAATGATTTAACGCAGCTCACATTAGGATTAGATCGAGATTCTGGTCTGGTCGCAAATTTATTTGATGAACGCGATGAAGCAGTCAAAACATTATTGCACAATGTGATTCAGGTCTGCCTAAAAGAAAAAAAATACATTGGGATCTGTGGCCAAGGTCCTTCTGATCATTTGGATTTTGCAAAGTGGTTAGCAAGTGAAGGAATTACCAGTATTTCTCTGAGTCCTGATACTGTGCTTAGAACTTGGTTAAGCTTTGCTCAGCAAACTTCACGTCATCCCGAGACTTGTTCGCGAGATCCAGACTAAAGTAGCACTTTGCTGGATTCTACAAACAAGTCCATCAGTATCTAGTTGCTGCAGCCGTCGTCCCTCGTCGTTAAGAGCATGTAGAATGCGAATAACTTTCATGCGAGGGATCTAGCGCCAATCTGATGAGGAAAGCCTATCTGGAGACACCTCAAGTTCAAGCTCTGGATCCTTGGCTTAATAGTACAGCGTTTTTCCCTAGTACTCAGCGGCCAAGGACGTCGACCGTTGAACTTGTGTAGATACCTTTGGAACAAGTCGCGGGACGATGACAAGTTAGGTCGCTAGAGTCAAAAATTCTGCGCGAGATTGACTGTCTGTACGGAAAGTTCCGAGCATCATGGACGTTTTCATCACCGAATTTTGCTTTTCAACACCTCGCATCATCATGCATAAATGTTGGGCTTCAATAATCACGCCAACTCCTTTGGCATTCGTCACGTTCATCATGCATTCTGCAATTTGTTTGGTCAGGCGCTCTTGAACTTGTAAGCGCCGAGCATGAAAATCAATCACTCGTGCCACTTTTGACAAGCCAATAATCTTACCATTGGGAATATAAGCGACATGGCACTTTCCAATGAACGGTAAGAGATGATGCTCGCAAAGAGAATACAATTCGATATCCTTAACTAACACCATTTCATCCATATCTGACTCAAAAATCGCGCCGTTAATCATCTCATCGAGATTCTGGGTATAGCCTCGAGTCAAAAAACGTAAGGCTGCCGCTGCTCTTCTTGGGGTATTAACGAGTCCTTCACGAGTGACGTCTTCGCCTAAACTTTTTAGTATTTCAGTAAAATTATTTTCCATAGTGTCTATATCTTGATCTTGTGAATTTTTAATAAGAATATCTTGTGAATGTGCGCAAGTTAGCATATCAGAATTTATTTGGCTATCCAATTTAACCAGGAGGCCAATGCATTTGGCGACCACCAAGTAGATGCAAATGAATATGATACACTTCTTGGCCACCGTGGCGGTTGCAATTAAATACTAAGCGGAAACCATCCTGGTCAATTCCTAAGTCCTTAGCAATCTGCTTGGCAGTTAGCACCATTTGTCCGACTAAATTTGCGTCATCTTCGGTTAGCTCGTTAATTGTTTCAATATGGCGCTTAGGAATGATGAGTTTGTGTTGCGGTGCTTGCGGTCGAATATCGTCAAATGCGAGCAGCGTTTCATCTTCGTAAATTATGTTGCTTTTGATAGAATGATCAATTATTTTACAAAATAAACAATCCATATAATCCTCTTACAGTAGCCTGGATGCCGCGTAAAAATGTAGCCTGGGTGAAGTTCTTCCTGGCACAAATTTGAAAATGATTATACCAAAAACACAATTAAGAATCTGTTAATAATATTTCGATACTATTAGCTACAAAGAATAAGGGTAAGTGATGGTAGACAGAGAAGTACAATATGTGACCAGGGTTTTTAAAGCAATTCAAGACTGTGACCTAGTGACTTTTGAGGCACTGGTCGGTACCGAAGAACATCTCCGCTGGACAGCCTCTCAAAAGCAAGCTCTTCTTAATGCTCGCAATTACGAAAATGAAAATAATACCGTTGCTCACGAGCTTTTAGTTTCAAGAAGCAGATGGTCTTTTTTTTGGCGATGGTTAAGGGAAGGAGCAGCAGATTATTTTTGGCTATTTTTGAGTAAGGAATACCAAAGTGACCAGCAATTTTCGATGTTACAGGCCTTATTTCAAGAGAGTGATTTTAAAAAAACAATAAATCATGCCAATTTAAAAGGCGATACACCATTGCATATGGCGGTCGCTAATGGCGCCGACACGATTGTGAAAAAATTATTGGAAACAGGAGCTGACCTCACTGCAGTTGATGCCCAAAATCGCACTGCTCTGCACTTTGCTGCGGAGCTTGGCAAACACGAGATTTACGAAAAGATACTATCTCGAAGTGAAAAAAATGCTAAAAACAATAAGGTTAAGAATTCATACACTCTTGAGCAGTTACAACTAGCCAAGAAAGCCTACAGTGAAAATTTAAGCTCTAGGAAAAACAAAGCCATGAAAGTTCTGGGCACGATTATGTCGATTGCCTGCCCTGTTGGAGCAATCTTTGCATTTTTCGAATGGCCGTTGTTAGAAGTTTTCTTCACCATGCTTTTAGGATCAGCGGGTGTGTTTGTCGGGATAGGCGGCGCGGTACTGATGGCTGGTTTATTGTATTGGACTTTTCACACTAAGGCAGAAAAAAAATATGGCGAGCATGCTCAAAAAGTCTTAGAGCTTAAATCGGCTCTGTGTCAAATTGATCACTTAAAGTCACGATTAAATCATGTTCTACAGTTGGAACAACAGCAAGGTCCAAGCCGTGAACTGCAAGATGAAAAGCAAAGTATTCTTTATAACTTGAATTTGATTTACCGAGAAAAAGTACCTGCTAATTTTAAGAAAGAAGAACGTCCTTCACTGGCACGTTGGGCTACGACAACGGATGTCATTCAAACATATGCCTCAGTGGCGGGTGGTTTTCTTTGCGCTTTCAGCGGCATGTTGGGCATACTAGGCGGGGCTGCATCTTTTATACCAGAAACAGCTTTGTTGAGTGCGGTTTGCTTAGGAGTGCCGGTAGCAGGGTGGTGTGCATTGGCTATTGCCCTTACAGTCTGTGCTGTGGGGCTATGGGTCTATTCTTCAAGAATACAAAAGGCAATACACGAGAAGGGTGAATCGAGAAAAGAGGTGTATGACTTAGAGAAAAAACTATTCAATGGTAATGAGGAATTTAAATCACTAAAGCAATCCTTAACTAAGACTTCGAGTCCTATTACTTACAGGGACAAGAGAAATACTGACGAAAGAATCGTCTTGCAGAATCTGAATTCTAAATCGTCAACAGCCTCTTCTTTCGCGGCTCAGCTCTCTCCTGCTCAGCTTGTTAACCGTAGAGGTGTGCTCAAGGTTGCTCCCGGACAAGCAGCGGTAGAAGTTGAACGTCCCCAGTCTACAGTAGAGGTAGCAGCATGTTAATTTCGGATTCCCAAAATTATCTTACTCTTATGGGGATTACTACTTGGAAACAACGTGGGAACCCTGTTGAAACAAGTGAATTGCCATTGCTAAGGGGATCCAGACAGATTGGAAGAATTTATCTCAGTGCTGGCTTATCTCGTCATGAAAAGCTATTGAAATTACTAGGAAATATCCTAAAAGCCATAGGCTGTCATACTGCAACTAGCTTACAGCCTGATGTCACAGAGTCTTCTGAGCAAATAGTGATAGTTTTAGGTGAAAAAAACGAGTTAATATTAAAGCCAGACGCTGATAGCATCAGACACATCGGGATACCATTTTCTGATGAACTTCTACATCAGCCAGAATTAAAAAGGGATTTATGGAAAGTGCTGAAAAAAAATTCAAATTACTTAATTTTTGCTTAATTTAATTATATTGACCAGGGACAATTGCGTATTTAGCATGAAAACGGTATTTACATTAATAGCTAACTGAGTTATTATTTTGCTGAAAAACACTAAAAGTTAATATTCTCTGCTGATGACGCAAATACTAATAAAAATCGGAACACGTGTTTTAGATGTAGGGCCTTTAGCCCTAGTTTTTCTCATACCTCTTAGGAGAAATAAATGCCTAACGAAAACGATCTACTGATTAAAGGTGACGTAGGGGAAATCAACGCTGTCGTAGCGAGATTTTTGCCCTTTGCTCGAGCAGGTCTAACGGTTGATCAGGCTTCTAACGCTTCAACTTTGCGTGAGTTTATTAACTTTGTTATGAATAACCCTGAGAGCGAAGAAGCGAAACGTTTAGGGGGTATCGAGCAAATTGCTGCAGTGGCTGACAATATCGATCAAGCAGCAGCAGAGTTTTATGAATACGGTCCATTACTCAGTTTGCAAGTCAACCATCATGTTGAATCTCGCATCCAATACAAATTAGCAGAACTAGCTAAAGCGTTTCAAAAAGATTGGCAATTAAAAATAGATCGACTCTCAGTCAGATCTGATCTTGTAGTACAACAATTACGTGATGAACAAATTACGATTCTGAGTGACAAAATCAAGGCTCTGTTTAAAGAATTTGATAAAGATAATAACTATAATTCCATACTTATTGAGCAGTTAAAGGTTTCAGATCGATTGCAATCTCCAGATCAACTCGTTGAATTCTTTAATGATTTTAGTAAGGCTATCCAAGCTGAAGATCAGTTAAACCATGAGAAAGCTGCAATTTTAGATGCAGACCAGGCGAGGGTTAACGGTAAACAATTTTGTGTAGGTCGTTCATCTGCGAGAGTTGTTGCGCGTTTAGATACGTTTCGAAAGGAACTTGAAGGTCAAGGAGTAAGAGCTGAACTTGCTAAATTTATTAGCCTTCAATTTAATCAAGCAGAATTGATGAGAGGAGCTCACTTCCTACTCGATGATATTCAACCTATTCTCAGGACACTAAAGGCGGGTTATGTAGTGTCAAGTTATGACTTTACTACTACGGATTCAGAAAATTCCGTAATAATGACCTTTGAAAATTGTACTTTTGATTTTGGTCAAGAGGGGCCTAGAGAATTACAGGCAAAAGCTTTCTTGCAATGTCGGTTTACTTATTTCCCTGAAAAGAATGGTCCAGAGCAATTTCGAATTGAGCTAACCGCAACTCCTACACTGCAGGTAACAAACGAAAAAGCGCGAGCACGTTTCTTAGACAGTAAAAGCCCTAGTATTGTAGCAAAAGTGCGTAGAGAAATTGGTGAGACCGAAGATAAGCTGTGGCCTCATGAAAAGCGAAGTCTCGATCAAGGTCTCGCACCATTTTTATTAGAAACTAAAAAGCTTGATGAAGTAAAAGTTGCTGCAGCGAATGATAAGTACTTATTTATGCTTATGCATTATAAGCGCGAATATGCTGAAGCAATCTTAGAAAGAGGTTTGCCAGATCAATTCTTTAGCCGACCATCGGTAGTTAATGAGGCAGGGGAACCTGTACCACAAGTGGATCCAAATGCTGGCTATATTGCTATTGAAAATGATCTGGTCAGAATAAAAGATAAGCACTATTTGTCAGATACAGTTAGAAACGAAACGGACCAATATTTATCTTGGATTGGAATATTTAAACGATATCGAGAGTCAGATCCAGT
>JAGVJZ010000010.1 GCA_020050845.1 Gammaproteobacteria bacterium | reverse complement strand
TGGTTTTTCCACGTTTGCGCATTCCACCATTATTATGAAGATTGCTTCGCGTAGTTACAGCGCTGCCGTCAACATGATGGTACCTAATTCCGTAGGTCTAGCAGAATTTATTTTGCACTATGGTACTCCACAACAAAAAAAGCAGTATTTACCCAGATTTGTGACTGGAGAGGAGATTCCTTGCTTTGCGTTAACGGGTCCAGAAGCAGGTAGTGATGCTGGCTCTATGCAGGATTATGGTGAGGTTGTTTTTGCGGACTATCACGGTGAAAAAACGCTTGGCGTTAAACTGAATTTTGATAAGCGCTATATTACTTTGGCACCTATAGCGACTATGATTGGATTGGCTTTTAAAATGGTCGATCCCAATCACTTACTTGGCGAGACAGTTGATATAGGAATCACGCTCGCCATGATTCCACGCGATACACCGGGCATTACTATTGGTACGCGGCATTCACCATTGTTGATGGCGTTTTTAAATGGGCCGGTTAGAGGTAAAGATGTTTTTATTCCCCTAAATTTCTTGATTGGCGGCGCTGAAGCTAAAGGAAAAGGCTGGGCGATGATGATGGAATGTCTATCTGTAGGCCGCGGTGTTTCTCTACCCGCTTTAAGTACAGCAACTGCTAAGCTTGTCTTTCGTACTACCAGTGCTTATGTCAGTATCCGAGAACAGTTTCATGTTTCAATAGGCGCCTTTGAAGGAATTAAAGAACCGTTGGCGCGTATCGGAGCATTTACTTATTTATGTGAGGCAACTCGTCACCTGACGGCAGCTGCTATCGACCAAGAATTTAAACCTTCCATTGCAACCGCCATTACCAAATATCATCTTACGGAAATGTGTCGCAAGGTTACTAATGATGCGATGGACATTCATGGTGGACGAGGCATCCAACTTGGGCCTCGAAACTATCTTGGACTTTACTATATCGCTCAACCCATTAGCATCACGGTTGAAGGCGCTAATATTCTGACTCGAAACTTAATCATTTTTGGACAGGGAGCTTTACGTTGTCATCCCTTTATTCGCCAAGAAGTTGCAGCATTAAGCGATCCAGATCAGGAAAAAGCGATTAAGAAATTTGATCATCTATTATTCAAACATCTTGGTTATGTATTCTCCAATGCGTTGCGAACAATGGTTTATGGGATTACTAATGGCCGCTGGTTACAGGTTCCAGTAAAAGATTACACCGCAAAATACTATCGACAACTCACTCGAATGAGTGTTGCCTTAGCCCTGGTGACAGATATGGCGATGGGTATTTTAGGCGGCAAATTAAAACAACGAGAGAGACTAACCGCGCGTTTAGGCGACGCCCTAAGTCATCTCTATTTAGCCAGCGCCGCTTTAAAATATTACGAAGACCACAATCTACCACCTGCTGATTTACCATTCATTGAGTGGATTTTGAATTATTGCCTCTTTCAAATTAGCCACGCCTTTGACAATTTTTTTGTTAACTTTCCCAAACCCCGTCTTGCCAAATTTATTAAAAATTTAATTTTTCCTTGGGGCTGTCCTTATCACTTACCTCTGGATGATCAAGATCATCAAATCGCAGATCTCATGATGCGTACGGGTTCTTTTCGAGAACGTATTACCCAAGACATCTATACGGGAGAACCAAAAGATACCATTTATAAATTAGAAGAGGCGTTCAAGCTGAAATTGGAAACTGAATCGGCTTATCAAAAAGTACGTGATTGGCTAAAGCAACAGGGAAGTAAGCAAAATAATTGTTATGAACAAATAATGGCTGCAAAGCGTGCTAATATTTTGACAGATCAGGAAGTAAATCAACTATTGGAATTAGATCGTTTAAGACTTGAAGTCATTCAAGTCGATGAGTTTCGAACTTTGATAAGGAATGAAGAGTATGACGAACAACAAATCGTTACCTAAAGTCTATCTTGTAGATGGTGCAAGAACCCCCTACTTAAAAGTTCGTGATACCCCGAATCCTTTTTCCGCGAGTGATTTAGCCGTGGCCGCGGGTAAAGCCTTATTTGATAGACTGTCCATTGAACCGACGCAACTTGGAGAAGTGGTGTTGGGGTGTGTGATGCCTCGTGAAAATGAAGCAAATCTTGCTCGAGTGGCATCATTACGCATGGGGTGTGGTGATTATGTGCCAGCATGGACTGTACAGCGTAATTGCGGTTCAGGCATGCAGGCGATTGACGCGGCGTTCGCCGATATTAGCCTAGGTCGACACGATATGGTGCTTGCAGGGGGGACTGAGGCAATGAGCCATGCTCCTCTCGTTTATAACGATGCTTATGTGCGATGGTTATCCAAACTACAATCTTCCAAAACCTTGGGACGCAAAGCACAAGCAATCACACAATTTAAGCCGAGTCATCTTGTCCCTGAAATTGCTCTTCGTACCGGCTTAACCGATCCCTTAGTGGGACTTTCGATGGGCCAAACCGCAGAACAATTAGCACATGATTATGGTATTACTCGTGAAGAGATGGATCGTTTTGCACTTCAAAGTCATGAAAAAGTGATAGCAGCCATGGAGAAGGGCTATTTCACAGGTGAAATTATTACTCTTTATGATGACCAAGGTAATTATTACGATCGAGATACGGGTGTCAGAAGCGATACCAGCTTAGAAAAACTCGGTAAGTTAAAGCCTTTTTTTGATAAGTTTGGCAGCGTAACCGCTGGCAATAGTTCTCAAGTTACCGATGGCGCTTCGGTAGTCTTGCTTGCCAATGAAAAGACAGTTGAACAATATGATCTACCGGTCTTAGGCTCCATTGTCGGCGCTCACTGGGCCGCTCTACCACCACAAATTATGGGTCTGGGGCCTGTTTATGCAGCTACACCATTAATGGAAGAATTCCAGCTGAGTATTGACGATATTGATTATTGGGAAATTAATGAGGCATTTTCTGCCCAGGTCATTGCTTGCCTTCGTGCTTGGAACGACGATGAATTTTGTCGCAAAGAATTAGGATTGAAACAAAGAATGGGTCAGATTCCACTGGACCGTCTCAATGTTGATGGTGGCGGTATTGCTCTTGGTCACCCTGTTGGAGCAAGTGGCGCCAGAATTGTACTGCATCTACTACGTGTCTTAGAGAGAAATAATGCCAAAAGAGGCATGGCCATGATCTGTATAGGCGGTGGTCAAGGTGGCGCTATGTTAGTTGAGCGGGCGTAGTAAGCTTATTAACGGATAAGGAGAGAAGTTAAATGGCTACCCAAGAGTTTAAAAATTGGAAACAAGAAATCGATGGCCAAGGTATCCTTTGGCTCGGAATTGATCGCCACAATAGTTCCGTGAATTCATTAGATAAATATGTTCTAGGAGAGCTAGATACCCTTCTAGATAGTATCGATCAGAATCCTCAAATTAAAAGTGTGATCATTTACTCTGCAAAAAAAACCGGTTTTATCGCCGGTGCGGATATTTCGCAGTTCACCGAAATCCAAACAGTGGATGAAGCCTTTAACTTGATACGTCAAGGACAGCTGATATTTGATAAGTTAGCGGGACTTAAAAAAAATACGGTGGCAATGATCGATGGTTTTTGTTTAGGGGGGGGCTTAGAGCTTGTCCTTGCTTGTCGCTTCCGCATTGCAGAAGATAGTTGTCATACGCGCTTAGGGTTACCGGAAGTTTTACTGGGGATTCATCCAGGCTGGGGAGGGACGACACGTTTACCACAGCTAATTGGTGCCCCTAAAGCCATGGAACTGATCCTCACGGGTAGAATGATTTCAGCAAAGGAAGCCAAGAAGTTAGGGATGGTAGATGAAGCTCTGCCAGATCGTGTATTACGCAATGCCGCGATTGCCTATGCAACTAATCCGCCAAAAACTCGAAAACAGGGGTTCATTGAATCTGTAACCAATTCCGTTATCGTTCGGCCTTTACTTGCCAATATCTTCCTTTCTAAATTACGTCGTAAAATCCGCGAAGATCATTATCCAGCACCTTTTGCCGTAATTGCCAATTGGAAAGAGTATGGCCCCTCCGATCCTCAAGCGGAAATGCAAGAAGCAAAATCAATTGCTAAATTAATGGTCCACCCCACAGGTCGCAATTTGGTTAGGGTGTTTTTCCTCAAAGAACGACTCAAAGCGTTAGCTAAGGGTTTACATTTTAATCCAACTCATGTGCATGTCATTGGAGCCGGTACCATGGGTAGCGCTATTGCAGCATGGTGTGCGATCAATGGCCTAAACGTAACCCTACAAGACCAATCCTCTAAATTTGTTTCATCAGGTATGAAGAAAGCCTATGCAATTATTAAACACAAACTGAAAAGTCCGCGTGAAATCTTGCTGGCCAAGGATCGACTAAATCCTGACATTGAAGGTGTGGGTGTTGGCAAAGCTGACGTGGTTATTGAGGCTATCATTGAAAATCTCCAGGCTAAGCATGATCTTTATAAAGACGTAGAACCTAAAATGAAGAAGGGCGCTTTACTAGCAACCAATACTTCAAGTTTACCGTTATCAGAACTTGGTATGGGCTTGAAAGATCCAAATAGATTAGTCGGAATCCATTTCTTTAATCCTGTCGAAAAGATGGAGTTGGTTGAAGTAGTAGCCGATGATCAAACTGATCAAGATCAAGTGGATAACGCGGTAGCTTTTGTTAAGAAAATCAACCGCTTGCCTCTGCCAGTTAAAAGTAAACCTGGCTTTTTGATTAATCGCATTTTGATGCCTTACCTCTTAGAAAGTGTCAACTTGCTTGAAGAGGGCATTCCAGCGGAAACCATTGATAAGGCAGCGAAAGACTTTGGTATGCCAATGGGACCCATCGAATTGGCCGATCGTGTCGGTTTAGATATCTGTTTATCAGTGGCTGATATCTTATCGCATCACTTAGGCGGTGAAGTTCCTCATCGTTTACGAGAATTAGTTGCAGAAGGAAAACTTGGCGCTAAAACTGGCGAAGGCTTTTATCGCTATCGTGGTAATAGTGTCGTTCACAACAATCACGTTCCCGAAGTGCAAGTGTCTACCCAAGACATCACGGATCGTATGATATTAATCTTGTTGAATGAAGCAGTGGCCTGCCTTCGAGAAGGTATCGTCAACAATGAAGATTTACTAGACGGTGGCATGATTTTTGGTACTGGCTTTGCACCATTTCGAGGTGGTCCAATTCATTATGCTAAAGCCCGCGGTATTTCTAATGTTAAACAACGCCTCGAGCAATTAGCTGAAAAATATGGTGACCGCTTCAAACCTGACGCTGGCTGGGATGAATTACAATTAGATGCAAAAGAACCGGTGATTCCTGCGACTTCTGAAGTTAAACAACATGAAGAAAAGCGAGTTCATTAATATGAAAGATCATATACTTGCAAATTTACCAGGCCGAGAACCCGTGTTACGTCTCAAAACCCATCCCACGGATGCCAATCAATCAGGAGATATTTTCGGGGGCTGGTTAATGTCTCACATTGATGTCGCGGGGGCGATTGTGGCGACTAAGAAGACTCAAGGTCATGTCGTCACGGTAGCTGTAAAAGAACTTACTTTCTTACAGCCT
>JAGVJZ010000039.1 GCA_020050845.1 Gammaproteobacteria bacterium | reverse complement strand
CTCTTCCGATCTATGGCCCATCTTGAACGAATCTTTGAATGTTCACTGCTCAAGAAAAGACTTACCTAGAACAACTATGTGCGTATTTCTTGAGCAGTGAACATTCAAATCTGCATCCAAGATGAACCCTCAAAAAGGAAAGTTATTCTTTTACAAGCCCTAACCTCGTAGTTTTTCCCGTATTATCATTTTGCCGCTTACCTTCTAAGATATGAGTGTTATTTTGCTATGACTAGAAACACTTATGAAACCGATCTTATTCATACTTTTGTTCACCACGTCGGTATTGGCTTATCCAGAAGTTTGGTTAAAAATTCAACCAGTGCAACCTCGACATAACGAAGTGCTCAAAGAACCTCTTAGTATCAATCTTAATTCAGCAGACCAGGCATCACTTCAGAGGATTTCGGGCATAGGGCCCAAAAAAGCTCAAGCCATCATCGACTTTCGAACTCAAAACGGACCCTTTAAAAAAGTTACTGATCTTGAAAAAATAAAGGGTTTTTCAAAAAAAATCGTTGCTAAGTTAGTTGAGAATAATAATAACGTTGTTTGTTCGGACTAACTATCTACCTACCTCTAACATCTTACGTGCCCGTGCCCGTGCTTTTTTCGGGCACGGGCACGCACGCGGGCACGGGCACGTTAAGAATGGGTGGAACTGATTGTTTCAAAAATATAGAAACTTACGTAGAATGTTCAATTTCGACGGGATGGGACTCATGACGGAACTTACATATAAGAAACCTGATGGCCGTATTAGAAAGGCGGTTTTTCCAGTCGCTGGGCTAGGAACGAGATTTTTACCTGCAACGAAAGCTAATCCGAAAGAGATGCTTCCAATTGTCGATAAACCGCTAATTCAATATGCAGTTGAAGAAGCTATTGCGGCAGGTGTTACAGAATTAATCTTTGTAACTAGTATTAGCAAAAGAGCGATTGAAGATCATTTCGATAGTAACTATGAGTTGGAATCAAAATTAGAAGAGCGGGGCAATGAGCGCCTATTAGCGATAGTGCGGGAAATATTGCCGCGTGGCGTCTCATGTATTTATATTCGTCAGCCCAATCCATTAGGATTAGGACATGCAGTGCTTTGCGCTAAGCAAGTCGTGGGCAATGAACCCTTTGCGGTACTGCTGGCAGATGATTTAATTGATTGTAGTCCAACTTACTGCTTAGTTGAGATGGCGGCACATTATAATCAAGCTGCATCTAGCGTGATTGCTGCGCAAGAAGTCATGCTAACTGAAACAGAAAAATACGGAATTATTGATTTGTTTCCTGATTCTGAAGAAATTAAGGGTATAGTTGAAAAGCCCAAGGCTGAAGATGCGCCTTCCACTTTAGCTGCTGTTGGAAGATATATCTTAACACCTCGCATTTTCGAATTACTGGAAAAGATTGAGGCGGGTAGCGGTGGCGAGATCCAACTAACGGATGCCATTTCTTTACTATTGAAAGAACAATCGGTCTATGCTTACCAATTCGATGGCGTTCGTTATGATTGTGGCACTAAGCTTGGTTATCTACAGGCCACTATCACTCAAGCATTTAAGCACCCAGAAGTAAGCGTGGATTTCAAAAATTATTTAAAGAGTATCGTAATCGAGTAACTACCCGCTACGAGTATGGCCCTATCAATGACAGATAATAAAGAACTGACACTTGCTGCCGTTACCTGTAGCCGCAATAACCTTGAGCTGTTTCAGCCCGTGTCTTTTTCTCTGTGCGAAGGTGAGATCATACATATTCAAGGGCCAAACGGCATAGGTAAGACCACCTTGCTACGTAGCATTGCTACCTTAGTACCTCCTGCACGTGGAGAAATTACTTGGTCTGGTGACCCCATTCATGATTGTGAATACTATAAATCACAACTTATGTTTCTTCCCCATCAAAGTTCCGTTAAAACGTCGTTAACTGTTTATGAAAATCTTAAATGGAGTCCTTCTTTGGCTGTTTGGCCCACGGAAGAACAAATAGAATCCGTTCTACAACATTTAGCTTTGATGACTCTTAAAAATCGTGTCGTGGCAACTTTATCGTCAGGGCAGAAACAACGACTCTCTCTGGCACAGCTCTATCTGACTCGTACCAAGCTCTGGATTATGGACGAGCCTTTCAATGCTTTGGACACAAAAGGCGTTGAATTGGTGGAAGGCTTAATGCAACAACATTTGGCCGGTGCTGGAATGATCGTTTTTACCTCTCATCAAGTGACTAACAAATTTAGCGCTATGAAATTTTTGAGTTTGGTGCCGCGCAGTGAGGTTATGTGAAATCCATTTTCCCGCTAATTGCAGTTTTTAAAAGAGAGTTATTACTGAGTTATCGTCATCCCATGACGCTGGTAAACCCCTTAATTTTTTTCATCTTGATTACGTTACTGTTTCCATTTGCGATTACTTCAGATCCCAAAAAATTAGTCCTGATTGGGCCCGGTGTTATTTGGATTGCAGCTTTGTTGGCTACCATGTTAGCTTCTGAAGACCTATTTGGAACAGATTATGCAGAGGGAACACTGGAACAAATGGCATTGAATCAAATGCCGTTATCCTGGTTAGTATTTGCTAAAGTGTTTATCAATTGGGCTCTGCTAATTATTCCTCTGCTCATTACCACCCTGGTCATTTCACAGTTTTTTTATATGCCACTTCAAGGAGTTAAGATATTAATCTTAAGTTTGCTCCTAGGTTCTCCATTGCTAACCTTCATCGGAGCAATCGGTTGTGCTTTAACATTAGGTCTTGCCAACCGTGGCATTCTTCTGGTGTTACTGATCTTGCCGTTGTATCTTCCTATCTTAATATTTGGCGCTGGAGCTGCCAATGATGCTATGTTAGGCCTGCCAACAGTAAGTCAGCTGGCATTTTTAGGTGCTTTATTGGCACTTACTTTAACGTTTGCGCCGGTCGCCATTGCTGCTGCAATCAAGGTTTCTCTTGAATAACTGCCTAATCACTGCTGCAAGCTTTGTGAGATTACGCCGGATATTTTGTAGGAGATTTCTTAGGTATATTCTGTAAGTTAATGAAAATAATCAATAATATGCCAAGAACTTAAACTAAATTATTAGATTCTTAAATCCTCTCTTCTTCACGTTTCAAAAGCTTACCTATACTGTTTTTAGTTATCTTTATTACTTTCAGGGTTTTAGAATAATGGCCACGTACAGCGTTTATGACAACATCCTCATTAAACTTGAGAGTGTTTTCCTCAAAATCGAAATGGAAGTCGACCGAGAAATTACCGAGTTGTTAGCAGAACACCAGCATTTAGCAACCGAACTAGGTGATCTAAAGGGTAAAGTTGAAGTGCTTAACTCTTTGAAAAAAACGAGCGAACTGTACTGTGATGATGCCCAAGAATTACATAACCTTACTCGGACTTTATTGCGCAGCTTAAGCGATAAACAAATCTTCTTGAGATTTGCTCAAGAAAAAGAGTTACTTTTAAACGGCTACTTAGTGCCAACCCCAGAGATGAGGGTGCCGACAGTAATTGAGTTGAATAAAGAATTCAAACTTAGAAAGCGCATGCAAGAAATTGAGTTGCTCTCTAGTTTCTTGATTGAACACCCAGATTTTGCACAATATGTTCCAGAACTTCAAAGCGTTAATGAGATCTATGATTTGGCACTAGAATCGGGTGCCTCTGATCGGTTAGAAGAAACCATTCAGATCTTCCAAAACTACTTTGAGAAAGTTCTTAACATATACTCTCTTAATTCGGACTTTTTACAACAATTCAAAGATTTTAGGTCCGACATTGCCCAACAAGAGAGTAGTGTACCCCCCTTCACGGCGAACGACGCCTTTTCAGCCCATACCTTACAATCTGCCTTTAAAAAAGTTCAGATGGAACGCATTAATATCGAACAGGAAGTCGAACGGTTAATGTATCAATTTACCATGATACAAAACGGTAAAAAAATTATTTTGGCAGAAATAAAAAGTACGAGTGGTGAGCTGGAAAGTTTAATTTTTAAAGAGTACGCCGTGAAACAAAAAATCCAAGAACTGAGACAGTATAAGTCTGAGTTAAATGCTCAAAAAGATAGTTTTATGCGAGACCCTTCCGTGGACGGTTATTCCGAAGCGGTGAAGCAGCTAGAGTTTGTTGAAAATCGTTTTAGACGGCTTGTAATACATAAGAGCCTTGACAAGGAAGCCATAGTGTCGCGCTTTTTTGCGGCCAATAGAACAAAGCAGGAAAAACGATTTTTCAAAGAGGAACAAACAACTTATAATAATATATTGTTCCTCACCCTACATAATGCCCACATCTCCAAGGAAGATAAGCAAGCTATCTTCCGACTTTCAAAACCCTCGAAACTCATTAACAGCAATGCTGGCAAATTTTTCTATACTCGAGCAGGCAGCTGTTCTTTAGGAGCTATGGAACAAGGCGTACAGAAATTCCAGCTGGAAGAATTACACTAATAAAAAAATTTTTTTCAACCAACCAAATACGTACCCGCGCCCGCGTGCGTGCCTGTGCCCGAATCCTTTTTTCGGGCACGGGTACGTATGTAGATCGAAGGAGATTTACTTAATACCATAAAAATTTAATATATTAATTGCGGTAAATGCTAAAAATAGTAAAATAGTTGTTCTCTAATAAAAATAATCCTAGTCATGTCAAATATTAAAGCTGAAGTACTTGCTGAAATAAAAAGAAATGATTCCGCTTTTAATCATCTCAACCTGAAAGGGCAGGTGCTCGATTTTCGTGATATCCAGCTCCTAGTAGAAACTCTTACTGGTAACAACTACCTAACTTCTTTAGATATTAGCGACAACCCTACGATTAAGTGTGATAGCGCTAAAGTGTTGGCTGTCAACACTACGCTCAAAACATTAGATATCAGCAATAATCAGATAGGGGATGAGGGTGCCATAGCGTTAGCTACCAATTCTGTCCTCACTTCACTTGATTTAACTGGCAGTCATCGAATAGGAATCAACGGCTTAAAAGCTTTAGCTGAAAATTCTAATCTCACAGCCCTTTATATCAGCTGTAATTCCATAGGAACTGAAAGCCTAAGGGCGTTGGAAAACAATAGACATCTTTTAACTCTAACTATCAGCTGCAGTCAAATTGGAGAGGAAGGAGCAAGGTTCTTAAGTAGAAATGCACACATTACATTCCTAGATTTAAGTGATAGCAGGATTGGGGACGAGGGAGCTATCGTTTTAGCTGGCAACCAACATTTTCGAACACTGGAAATTGGTTACAATCAAATTACTTTGGTTGGTGCCAGAGCCTTATCCAATAATTATTTCTTAACTTCTCTTAATCTTAGCGGCAACGATCTTAAGGCTGAGGGGGCTCAAATTTTAGCGAGTAATACCCGTCTTGTTTTTTTGAATATCAGCAATAACGCTGTTGGACCTGATGGAGCTGTTGCTTTAGCTAATAGCTGTAGTCTAACTTCTCTTGATGTAAGTCGTAATGGCATTCGCGACCTTGGAGCCAGAGCTTTAGCTCTTAATACTATCTTGACTGTCCTTGATGTTAGCTACAATCAAATTGAAGCCGAGGGAGCTCAAGCGTTGGCTAGGAATAACACGCTCATTCTGCTGGATCTTGCTGAAAATACAATTGGTGCACTAGGAGCAAAGGCTTTTGCTAAGAATACGAGCTTGACCCAGCTTCATCTTCGCTCCACACAAATAGAGGACGCAGGGGCAAAGGCGTTATTTGAAAATAGCTCTCTTACTTTTCTCGACTTCAGATTTAATAATGTTAAACCTAGAACCTCACAAACTCTTAAGCGTATTATTCATCTAAATAAGAAAGCTAAAGAATTGCAATTCATCGAAAGAGTGACCGCAGTCGCTATGGGAGGACGCTATTCTCAAGAATTTTCTTTGCTTCGAAAACTCCCCTCAGAAATATTAGTTTTAATTCTTTGTTACGTGGCTGGAAAAGGTCTGAGAAATCAAGTAGGAATCACTAAAACCTCTGAATTTGTTTTACAAACGATGAGAAAAGAAGAGAAATTCACTTGGCGGTTACAAGATCCAAAAACAGTATTTTTCAAAAAATGGGATCACGAGGAATATTTGGAGGTTAAAGGAAGATATCTTACTCCAGCAGATTCCTCTGAAACAATTGTCAGTAACTTGGCTCCAGTCAGCCTCTAAAGCCGGCTTCACCTTCTTCTATGAATAGATTACTATAACGTGATTCCCTAACCATAGTGATTGCATAATGTTGGCGATGGTATATAAGCTAGCTTCCCCTAAGCATTTTTATGAACTCAGTACCAAATCTCTGCCTTGGTTTTCTGTCTTTTTTATCCTGTTGCTGGGATATGGATTGATTGGAGGTCTATATCTTGCACCTGCAGATTATCAACAAGGGGATGCTTTTCGAATCATTTATGTCCATGTGCCCAGCGCGATTCTTTCACTAGCGATTTATTTGGTTATGGCCGCAATGGCTGCGGTTGGTTTGATTTGGCGGATTAAATTAGCGCAAATCCTATTCGCTTGCAGTACGCGCATTGGGGCAGGTTTTACCTTGCTGGCTTTAATTACTGGGGCGTTATGGGGGCAACCTACTTGGGGAACCTGGTGGTTATGGGATGCGAGGTTGACCTCGGAACTTATTCTTTTATTTCTTTACTTTGGTGTGATTGCGCTACAAAGCGCCATCCCAGATCTAGAAAAGGGGCTACGTGCTAGCAGCATTTTAGTATTGGTGGGTACCGTCGATTTACCGATCATTCATTATTCTGTGTATTGGTGGAATACTCTTCACCAAAAATCAACCATTCTTAAGCTGCAAAAGCCTTCTATTGCACCTGAGATGCTTTGGCCACTTTTGGCGATGATATTGGCTTTTTTCCTGTTTTATATTATTGTCCTCATCTTACGAACTAGAAATGAAATCCTTTCCAGGGAGCAACGCGCTGCCTGGATTAAAGTAGCATGCATTACATAATGACTCACTTACAAACGTTCCTTCATATGGGTGGTTATGGTGGTTTTGTTTGGCCATCCTATGCTGCTATGGGCATTATTTTATTTGTGAATGTCTATTCTCCCTTGAGACGATTTCGACGACTTAAGGGTGAACTGCGAGGCAAACTTTGAATTCGAAACGAAAGCGTAGATTAGTTTGGTTAAGTTGTATGGTAGTGGGAGTAGGAGTCGCAGTTAGCCTAGTGTTGTACGCCTTAAATAAAAATATCAATCTCTACTATACACCCAGTCAAATCAAAGAGCTGAATTCCAATCGGAAATTCCGAATAGGAGGTTTAGTAAAAAACCACAGCTTGCAACGTGATTCAAGTAGTTTGAAAATGCAATTTGTGATCACTGATTATCATAAAGATGTGACGGTAACTTATAACGGTATTGTGCCAGCTTTATTTCGAGAAGGGCAGGGAGTGGTTGTCGAGGGTTACTTTGATCGAAATGGTATTTTTAATGCCGATCAAGTACTCGCGAAGCATGATGAACGATATATGCCTCCTGGCATAACAAAGTAAGTAAATTGCATGATTCCAGAGATTGGACACTATTCATTAATTTTGGCTTTTTGTTTGGCGTTGACACAATCGATCCTACCCCTATGGGGCAGTTTTAAGAATAAAACTGCATGGATTGCGACTGCTAAACCGCTGTCGTATGGCCAATTCTTTTTTGTAAGCTTAAGTTTTTTGCTTTTAGCATATGCATTCATCACCAATGATTTTTCTGTCAGCTATGTGGCGAATAATTCTAATACCCATTTACCTTTAATTTATCGATTCTGTGCTACTTGGGGAGCGCATGAAGGCTCGTTGTTACTTTGGGAGCTTATTTTATGCTTGTGGATGTTCCTCGTAGCAACGTTTACCCGTAATGTTCCAGCAGATATTCGTGCCCGAGTTTTAGCCATACTAGCCATTATTAGCGTGGGCTTCCTGCTATTCATTCTGATGACATCTAACCCATTTGGAAGAATATTGCCTGACAGTCCAATTGAGGGAAGAGATTTAAACCCCTTGTTGCAAGATCCCGGACTGGCAATTCACCCCCCCATGCTGTACATGGGATATGTTGGTTTTGCAGTAGCCTTTTCATTTGCGACTGCAGCTTTATTGAGTGGCCAATTTAATTCAAATTGGGCTCGCTGGTCTCGTCCTTGGACCCTCTTAGCGTGGAGTTTTCTAACTTTCGGAATAACTTTAGGGAGTTGGTGGGCTTATCGAGTACTCGGTTGGGGCGGCTGGTGGTTCTGGGACCCAGTAGAAAATGCTTCTTTTTTACCCTGGTTAAGCGGCACAGCATTAATCCATTCGCTTCTTGTTGCTCAAAAGCGCGAAACTTTTAAGGCCTGGACAATTTTATTAGCGGTAATGACTTTTTCTTTAAGCCTCATGGGAACCTTTTTAGTCCGTTCTGGAGTGTTGGTTTCTGTCCACGCCTTTGCAGTTGATCCTGCGCGAGGTGCCTTCATGCTTTATTTTATTGCTGCAGTGGTCGGGGGCTCTTTAGCTTTATATGCTTGGCGCGGTCACACTATACAAAATAGTGGTATTTTTCAGTTTTGGTCTAGAGAGACGATGCTGCTCACTAATAATGTATTGTTAGCCACTTGTACTTTAACAGTACTGCTAGGGACGTTGTATCCTTTAGTTATCGATGGTTTGGGTCTTGGAAAATTATCAGTGGGACCTCCCTATTTTAATGCGGTTTTTCTTCCCTTGATTATTCCAGTACTGTTCTTAATGGCAATTGGTCCGGCTATTCATTGGCAGAATTCTAAAATGCACCTCGTTATCAATCGATTTAAATATACCTTGTTAAGTGCGCTTATTTTGTCTGTTCTTTTACCGTTGATTTTTACAGGTACTTTTTCCATTAGTGTTGTCTTGGGTTTGCTACTCGCTTTTTGGGTGATTCTCGCCACATTACAAACTAATGTTCAATTAAATAGCCCAACAAAGCTTAAGGCTAGGCGAAAAGGAATGTTGTTGGCGCATTTAGGCTTTGCGATTACCGTGATTGGAGTCATATTATCTTCCGCTTATAGCGTGCAACACGATGTTCGCATGCAGCTAAATGATGATCTACAAATTGGACCTTATTACGTACATTTTGCGAATGTGTTACCGCTGGTTGGGCCTAATTTTTCTGGATACCAAGGAGAATTTTTAGTTTCGAGTCGTCATAATAAAAATGTCTTGTTAAAGCCCGAATTGCGACTCTTTCAAACTCAGAAAATGGCGATGACCAAAACGGCTATTCATGCCAGACCTTTTGATGATCTTTACATTGCTTTAGCTGAAAGTTTACCTAATCAAGCTTGGTCGGTTCGAATTTATTACAAACCTTTTGTACGCTGGATTTGGGCAGGGGGTATAGTGATGATGATAGGAGGTTTATTTGCAGCTTTTTCCAGATCGAAACTAAGTGAGAAAGCGGCATGAGCATTCGATTTAAATTTATGATACCTCTGATTCTTTTTGTGATTTTGCTTGCGATTTTATGGCACGGAATGAGTCGAGATCCAAACTTATTACCTTCAACACTGCTGGATAAACCGCTACCGCTTTTTTTGGCACCTACGTTGCATTCAAATAATTTAATTTCTTCTAAGCAATTTACAGGAAAAGTTACCATCTTGAATGTTTGGGCGACATGGTGTGCGGCATGCCAAATAGAGCAACCGCTGTTGATAGATTTAGCAAAAAATCCTGAGATACAAATTCTGGGTTTAGATTATAAAGATCAGCGCGAACAGGCAAAGCAGTTTCTAATCAATAATGGCAATCCTTATAAAGAAGTGATTTTTGATGAGCAAGGTCAATATGCTATGAAACTAGGAGTTTATGGAACACCAGAAACATTTCTAATTGATCAAAAAGGCATTATCCGTTATCGCTATGTTGGTGCACTTACGGTTGATGTTGTAGAGAAAGATTTGCTGCCACGGATTGATCAAATTATAAAGGGTAAACCATCATGAGGGTTTGGTTATTTATAACATTGATGTTGATGAGTTCCTGGGTGAATGCTTATTCTTTTGAACAAGCAACCTCAATCAGTCAAGTACAAGAAGTGAGATATAATCACTTGCTAGGTGAATTAAGATGTTTGGTTTGTCAAAATCAAAGCTTGGCTGATTCCAATGCTCCCTTAGCGTTAGATCTTAAGCGGGAAGTTTATGATCAAATTAAAATAGGCAAGACCGATGACGAAATTAAAACTTTTTTAGTTTCTAGGTATGGAGAATATATTTTATTCAAGCCGCAGTTTACTAAAACAACTTTTGTTTTATGGCTTGGCCCCGTCGTGTTTTTAGTTGGTTCATTCATTATTTTATTTATTAGTATCCGTCGACAAAAAACGGATCCAATAGTCTAAATCGAAAAATTGGTGAGTTATGTTTGGATTTTGGGTTGTCATTGCAATTTTAACATTGTCTGCAAGTGCCTTTGTATTTGTGCCGCTAATTGGTTCACGACCACGATCCCTGAGCACAGCACTTACTATTGGAGCTGTTATTCCTGTCATTGCCTTAGGCCTTTATTATTATGGGGGCAGTAGTGAAAAACTTAGCCAAGCGATCACAAAAGAAAAAAATGCAACTTATGTTAAATCAGCAATTGCGCAGTACGGGTCGCGCCAAAATATTATTTTTGCTCTTCGAAAACAGCTAGAACATTTACCCGCAAATGCCAACCAAGCTAAAGGATGGTTTATCCTCGGTAAGTTGTATTTCAATGAAAAACAATATAATGAAGCCATTGCAGCATTTTCAAAAGCAGTTGTATTAAAGCCAAACGATTCCGAATACATTTTACAATTGGTTTCGACCAAGTTTTTACTCGCTCATCATCTTGATCAGAGTGATAAGCTCTTGTTAAAGCAGCTATTGCAACAATCACCACAAAATATCAATGCCATTAATTTAATGGGATTAAGTGCTTATCAAGAGGGTGATTATCAACAAGCCATTCATTATTGGGAAAGCTTATTAACTTACTTTCCACCAGCATCAGAGGATGCCAAAGTTTTGTTAGCAATGATTAGACAAGCGCAGCAACACGGTAATATTGCTAGTGATCATAAAGTCACTGTCACAGTTGAAGTTGCCGCTAAGTTTAGAAAGTTACTCACTCATAATGAATCATTGTTTGTTTATGCTCTTGATGCCGAAGGATCAAAGGTTCCTTTGGCAGTAGTAAGGGCAGGGACAGAACAACTACCAACAAAACTCATTTTAGATGATGCGCATAGCATGCTCCCTGGCAGATCATTAAACAACGCAAAGCAAATAGTGATTAATGCTAGAATTTCCAAATCTGGAAATGCTTCGCCTAGCAAAGGTGATTTGTTTGGTAAAAGCGAAATTATAAAAAATTTATCTGATCATCCGTCAGTCATAGTCATAATCAATGAAACCGTCAGCTAAGGGCTTGTTAAAAGAAACATTGGCAAAATCACTTGTAATTTTTTATGATAGCCTCGCCTTATAACTATAAATAAAGAGGTTCTAATGAAAACAATCCCAAAAATAGTCTTTAGCCTTTTGACCATAGTGGCCCTGAGTTGTTCATTCACTGCACAAGCGGGTATTGATGATGTCCATGCAGTAAAACATTCTGCTACATCTGGTAATGAGACCCATATAAAGCTTGCAAGCTATAATCAATACAAAACCGATATCCATGTTGTGAACTTAAGTAATTCTCCCATTATGCTTAAGATTCCAGGAAACCCATTCATGGATACCCTTAGATCTGACGAAGCAGAGGATTTATATTTTGTTAAATATTATGGCCATGTTGAAATCGTATTATATGACGATGAAGGCTATGAGTTTTTTAGAAACTTAGTGCCTAATCATAAAACAGTTACTGTGGAAGATGTTTTGTACAGTGCTAGGAGTACAGATAGCGCTAAGCATTCCAAGCTACGAGTTAATATGAAATAGTCTTACCTAAAACCCTCTCTCCAGGCACGAAGTGGGGAGAGAGTTTTTATTTTGTCATTCTCGCGAAATTGCATAGGTGTCGGGGAAATGGATTCCTCTTGCGTGTGCATAACAAGTATCACTCCTTCGTTCCCGATTGCGTTCCCGCTCCCGATCATAAAAATATTCATACCATCCTTCATTTCCTCGCCAAAAAGTTTACTTTTGGTACAATGCCTTTCAATACGCTTCCCAGTGAAGTAAAAAAACTCACGGAACGAGAGAATGGTAAAAAGATTATTACAAGGATTGTTGGGTCTTGCTTTGGCCCTTGAGGCCAGTACCGCCTATAGTGCTTTTCCATTCAAAGACACCAGTCAGGATAATCCACGATTTGGCTTTTACGGTCAGGTGGACTCGATTTCATTTTCGGGAGATACCACTGACACTATTAATCATCAAGAAAATCTGCAAAGTTGCATTAATATGCCTCGAGCACGATATTTTCTTATCGGTAAAAGTCATGATGTAACTTATTACTTTGCTTATGATGCGGCCGAGGAAGAAGTTCGTGAAGCCTACTTTCGTTACGAACGATTTCCTTGTTTCTGGTTTACGGTCGGACAATTCAAAGCTCCTTATAACATTTGGTTCATGACGTCTCAAAGTCAAGGTAATACTCTCGAAATAAGCCTACCTGCCCAGGCATTTAATCTTAATTTTCGTACTGGCGTTATGGCACAATTTTTTAGCCGTTACCTCACCTTCAGCACCGCAATACTAGGACCTCAGCTCGATAACACTATTCGTGGCGAGCAAGTTCATGGGCATATTCCTTTAGCAGGAAATGGTCGTATTACCTTCGTGCCACTTCGAACAGACTGCTACGTTTTACATTTAGCTGCTGCTAGTGTGATTCAAGAGACCGATTCTACCAATACTTTACGTTTTAGAGCCGTGCCCGAAGTTCAAGCCGTACATGATCACTTTCTAGCTGATACTGGTCGGATTCCTCAGTGCCATAGTTATGTTGGAGTTACAGGTGAAGGAATGTTAATGCTGAACTCATTGATGCTGGGTGGTGAATATTTTAGTAATTATGTCAATCGCTATGCTGCTGCTGATCTTAATTTTACTGGCTACATGTTTTATGCCGATTACTTTCTTACCGGAGAGCATTACATCTACAATTTTAAATGTGGTTGTTTTAACGGCATCAGTAAAATACGTCATTGTTATGGTGCTTGGGAGCTAGTGTATCGTTATTCTGAAATCGATTTAGATGATAATGGGATCCAAGGCGGTATCGAAAATAATATGACTTTCGGACTAAATTGGTGGGTCAATGAACATATTCGTTTTCAAGGAAATTATATTTTGGCAAGAGCTCATCCTGCTGAAAATGGCACGAACCGCAATGTCAATATTTTTGCGTTACGCTTTCAATTGCTGCTTTAAGTCCTACCTTAATCCCCACCCATGCTAATCATAAGTTCGCGAACCCGTTTGATTTCATCGCGTACTTTAGCGGCTTCTTCAAATTCCAAGTTTTTAGCATGACTAAACATTTGTTCTTCCAGCTGCTTAATTTCTTTTGATAATTGCGCACTAGTGAAAGTAGCGTATTTGGCAATTTGTTCTTCCAAATATAAACGTTTGGCAGTAAAAGTGGCCGTATCCAAAATATCCTTGACTGCTTTTTCTATACCTTTGGGTGTAATGTTGTGAACTCTATTATATTCTTCTTGAACTTTTCGTCGTCGGTCGGTTTCATCAATGGCACGTTTCATAGACTTAGTCATAACATCAGCATACATAATCACCAGACCATTAATATTCCGAGCAGCACGACCTATTGTTTGAATGAGAGATCGTTCGGAGCGAAGAAAGCCTTCTTTATCAGCGTCAAGAATAGCAACTAAAGAAACTTCGGGTAAATCCAAGCCTTCACGTAAGAGATTAATTCCGACGCAAACATCGAAAACACCCATACGAAGATCACGTAAAATTTCAACGCGTTCAACAGTATCAATGTCGGAATGTAAATATCTTACCTTGACGCCATTCTCTAAGAGATAATCGGTTAAATCTTCTGCCATTCTTTTGGTCAGTGTTGTAATAAGAACCCGTTCATTAATGGCAGCCCGTTTGTGAATTTCAGATAGTACATCATCAACTTGACTTCGAACTGGTCGTACTTCGATCTTTGGGTCAACCAAGCCAGTAGGGCGTACCACTAACTCAACGATATTGTCGGATTTATCTAACTCATGTAGTCCAGGGGTTGCGGAAACATAAATAGTTTGTGGCGCTAAGCGTTCAAATTCATCAAAGCGCAATGGCCTATTGTCTAAGGCGGAAGGCAATCGAAAACCATATTCCACTAGGGTTTCTTTGCGTGAACGATCGCCCTTATACATCGCACCAATTTGTGGCACAGTGACGTGGGATTCATCGATGACGAGTAATGCATTACTGGGTAGATAATCCATTAATGTCGGAGGGGGTTCTCCTGCTTGCCGTCCAGATAAATATCGAGAATAGTTTTCAATGCCTGAACAATAACCCATCTCCAAAATCATTTCGATGTCGTACAACGTGCGTTGTTCAAGCCGCTGTGCTTCAACCAATTTATTCACACTGCGGAGTTGTTCTAATCTAACTTTCAGTTCATCTTTAATTAAATCTATTGTATCAAGCAATTGTTGTCGCGGGGTGACATAATGGGTTTTAGGAAAAATGGTGACCCGTGGTGTTTTTGAAACAATTTCGCCAGTGAGTGGATCGAATAAACAAATGCTTTCTACTTCATCGTCAAATAGCTCCACACGAACCGCTTCATAATCAGATTCTGCAGGGAAAATATCGATCACATCGCCGCGGACTCGGTAAGTTGCCCTACGAAAATCGGCATCATTACGACTGTATTGTAATTCTGCCAGTCGTCTTAGCAGGCCACGTTGATCTATATGTTCTCCGACACTGATATGAAGCACCATACTCAGGTAAGCTTTAGGATCTCCTAAGCCGTAAATAGCAGAAACCGTGGCAACAATAATGGTATCTTTTCGTTCCAGAAGTGCTTTAGTTGCAGATAAACGCATTTGCTCAATTTGTTCATTAATCGAAGAATCTTTTTCGATATAAGTATCTGATGAGGGAACATAGGCTTCGGGTTGATAGTAATCATAATACGAGACAAAGTAGGCGATCGCATTTTTGGGAAAGAAGCTTTTCATTTCACTGTAAAGCTGAGCCGCTAACGTTTTATTAGGTGCAATGATTATCGTTGGTCGTTGCAGTTTTTCGATCACGTGAGCAATAGTATAGGTCTTACCTGATCCGGTAACACCTAGCAGAGTTTGATAAAATAGCCCATCCTGCAACCCTTCAACAAGTTTATTAATCGCTGCAGGTTGGTCGCCAGCTGGCTCAAATTTTGATTCAATTGTTAAATTTTTAGCCATAATAATGTATCTATTACTTTAAATGTCCTGACCTAGGGATTATTATTCTATAAATAAGATCCCGTCGTCTTGTGACTTGAACCACCTTTT
>JAGVJZ010000049.1 GCA_020050845.1 Gammaproteobacteria bacterium | reverse complement strand
GGGTTGGTGCGATTATCTAAAATTTCAGGGATGTGATCTTTATCCAAGTATGAAATATAGATACCACGTGGTTGACGAAACTGTCGGCTATATTCGACAACCGCCGTTCCAACAATAGGGGTATAAATCACCGGTAACATTTCAGTAATATGATTTTGAATCAATTTATAAAAAAGAACTTGATTGCTGCTGTGTAAATTGCGTAGATAAATATTTTTTTGTAATAACGAATCGAAAGAGCGATATTGCAGATAAGCGCGCATCGCTTGTTCGTGCAGCTCTTCAACTCTTGCTGGTAGTTTACCAAAGAGACCGAATTCATGACGTTCTTCTATCGTAAACGCTGTGCCTTTATTTAATTCAGCAATCGTTAAAAGGGGCTTGCCGGTAAGATTGGTTTCCAACCACTTTTCATTTTTTCCTTCTTTTTTAATTCGATAATTCAACATTCAGTTATTGCTCCAAGATTTTTAACTGTCCTAGTCTTTATTAATAGGGATCGTTTGAGTTTAGAGGTTTGAGTGGCTTATGTTTTGCAGATTCATGGCGTGCAATTCTATCCGTATCAATGTATCGATCGGTAATTGTAGCATTTTCATGGCCAGCATCATCTCGGACATGCTCTCGTGGCCGATGTTCAACGTCAGCAGAGATTGCTGTGTGCCTTAGCCAATGGACCGTAGCAACTGCAAGATCCTGAGACTCATCATGTTTCCTAGCTTCACGGAGTTTATTTATTGCCTTATCGAAGCAGGTTTGCACTAAATTTCTAATCTGACGGGTGCCAAGACCGCCTCGACCTCTTTCTTTATGTAATAAAGGGGTATTTTCTCCTCTGCTAGGTAGCGGGGTTAATCCTCTACTTAATCGATAACGTTTTAACGCTTCTAACATAGCGTTTGGGACTGCAACATCCCGTACTTTATTGCCTTTCCCGACTGTTGTAAACCACCACCGATCATGTTTATCGGGGCTAAAGTCGCCCATCTTGGGAACTCGTCCAGGAGTATCTGCTAACTCCGAGATTCGCAAGCCTAGGAGATAAAAAGCTGACATCATAAACAAATATCTTTCGTAATCTGAATCGATGTTGGCTTGGGCTTCGATAGCATTGATGACAAAATCCCATTGCGTATTGCTTAATCTTCGTGTGACTTTTTGTGATTGTTGGCGTTGCAAAAAACGATTTTTCTGTCTGATTAACTGCACAGGATTGACTTCTAAATAGGTTTCCTGCTGTAAGAAAGTAAAGTAAGTGCTTAGCACCGCAAAAAGAGCTTGGATGGATTTATTAGTAAGCTCGTACTCATCAGTATCAGGCTTAACGCCTTGTTTATGCAAAGCTTTTGAAATTCGTACTACGAAAGGGCGCCAGGACGGATTTTGTTGTCTGAGGCCTTCACGATTGATAAAACGAGTAACATTTTTAGTGGCGATCCAGTCTCGCGGAGGCTTTTGGATGAATTCTAGAAAGAGACGAATATCATTACGATCTATTGCTTTGATTGATTTTTTACAAACTAGCCAGCTCCACTGTAGAAAGCGTTCCACTTCTCTACGGTAAGCGTTAAAAGTATCTAGCGAACCGGCATAGCTGCGTAAAAATTCTAGGGTTAGTGCATATTCTTGCTGAATCTGTTCAGTGTTGAGTCTGTTGAGATAATCAAGAATCACAGGATTGATCTCTTCATCGAGCGCTTCAATCGTATCAAACAATGGCTTTGGAATAATTTTGCTAGATGCTTTTTTCATTAAACACTTAATGGTTACCGGACTAAACAAGTTATTATAAAGCGGTTAGGTTATATTGCTAGATGGCCATTGAAATACGTGCCCGTGCCCGAACAAGCTTACTTAAAGGAAATACCATGAGCCGATCAAATCTCTTCATGTCCGACCAACTTTACAGCTATTACTTGGAGAGCTCTCTTCGTGAACATCCGGTGCTGGCTGAACTTCGAGCGGAAACCGCAAAAATGAGTAACTCTCAAATGCAAATTGGTCCCGAAGAAGGGCAATTTTTAGCGCTATTAGTCAAACTCATTGGTGCCAAGCGGACATTAGATATTGGCGTATTTACCGGTTATAGCTCCTTGGCGGTCGCTTTGGCATTGCCAGAAAATGGCCAGGTTATTGGTTGTGATATTAATGAGCAATGGACCGAAACAGCGAAAAAATATTGGGAGAAGGCAGGGGTTGCTCATAAAATACAATTAAAGTTGGGACAAGCGAGTGCGACCTTAGAGAATTTGTTAGATGAGGGTGATGAAAACAGTTTCGATTTTATCTTTATTGATGCTGATAAAAAAAATTACCCTACCTATTACGAACTATCGTTGAAGTTACTAACAGCAGGTGGTTTGATTGCCGTAGACAATGTTTTTCAGGGGGGGCGAGTAGCCGATCCAAATGTCAATGATGGCACCACAGTGGCGATTAGGGACTTCAACCAGAAGGTGCTTACTGATAATCGTGTCGAGTTGGCTATGCTTCCAATCGCTGATGGTCTGACCCTGATTCGAAAAATCTAATGACTGTGGGTGCGTCGATTACGTACTTTTTTTAGAATGTCAGCCAGTGTATTAGGATTTTTTTCTGAGATATGGTCTGGGGAAGCCGGTTCTTTTGGATTTTCTTGTTCAGAAGGATCCGTGTCATCGCTAGATTGTTCCGTAGCATGCTGCGTTGTAGTATCCAGAGTCTCATCACTGACCACTGGAGCTAAATAGTACTCTCGTTCATCATCAATACCGATAGCTCCTTCTTTCCAGGGCAAGTGATGGTATGGCGCTTTTTCGGAGAGCGAAAAAAATGGATATTTGATGATGTCAAAATAAGGCGAATAATCAAAATCGCTTGGAGTGTATAAACGAGTATTGCGCTGGATCAGTTCAATACCGTTTTCATCGTCTTGTTTCACAATGGGTAGAATAGGAAAGTTAACTGAGCGAAAGGCATCAGCAATCATCGAAGAACAGATATCGTAGAGCGCCTGGGAACCTTTGCCGTCAAACAATACTGAATGCCAACGTCGGAAGTATCCCCACCAAGGTAAAAGAAAGCGCCACATGTCAAAGACTTGACGAAGATGATATTTGCCACCTAAACGACTTACTGCATAACGGATAATTTCTTGGGCATCATGTCGTGATAACCCCTGAGGTCGGCAAATGCGCAGATGATCATGGCGATAAAAAGAAAGCGGCGTGACAATAGTTCCTTTACCAATCATGCTTTCAATAACAAGTTGGCTATCCGAAGAGCCGCTAAAGTGTTCGCGTATTTTTTGTCGAAGCTCGGGGTCATCGATATCATATAGACGGCCGATATAGAGTGCGGCATGAGACCAAGGACTTTGAGTCGATTTTTTTACCCAACGACTAATCCGATTACGGCCCTCAACGAGTAAAACATCGCCTGGTCGTATTTCATATCGAATTCTTTCGAAATCACATAGGTACGCGCGGCGTGGGGGTTCCATGCGGGTTAACCATTTAGTCAGCTTTTTGACTGCCCAGTCAGTTAAAGAAAACTTCATGTTTTCACATTACTCCGTTATTTTCTTAGCCAGTTTGCTGGCTAATCCAATGTATTTAGACGGTGTGAGTTGAGCTAACTCAACTTTAACTTCTTCTGGTAAGTGTAGACTTTGGATGAACTGACGTAAAGTTTCTTTGTCTATTCGCTGGCCACGAGTAAGAGCTTTCAGCCTTTCGTAGGGCTGTTCGATCCCGTAACGTCGCATCACAGTTTGAATGGCCTCGGCGAGAACCTCCCAGCTCTGATTTAAATCATCAGCAATTTTTGATTCGTTAACTTGCAGCCTCTTTAGGCCTTTTAGAGTTGCTTGGTAGGCAATGGCGACATGACCAAAAGCAACTCCTAAATTTCGGAGGACAGTTGAGTCTGTGAGATCTCGTTGCCATCGGGAAATAGGCAATTTTTGACTGAAAAAATGTAAGATGGCATTTGCAAATCCTAAATTACCCTCTGAATTTTCAAAATCGATAGGATTTACTTTATGGGGCATGGTGGACGACCCTACTTCATTCGGTGCTACTTTCTGTTGGAAGTAACCCAAAGAAATATAGCCCCATAGGTCGCGATCAAGGTCGATCACTATAGTATTGAAGCGACAGATCGCATCGCTAAGCTCAGCGATAAAATCATGTGGTTCAATTTGGGTGGTAAAAGCGTTCCAACTCAAACCTAAATGTTCAACAAATCCTTTTGAAAACTCTAACCAATCAATGTGGGGATAAGTGATTTGGTGAGCATTAAAATTACCAACAGCACCATTGATTTTACCGAGGTAACTGACAGATCTCATGAGTTGCAATTGACGCTTAAGTCGTACTGCCGTATTGGCAATTTCTTTGCCAAGCGTCGTGGGAGAGGCGGTTTGTCCATGAGTAAAAGCAAGCATGGCGACATTCGCATATTGAAATGCCATCTGCTCAAGAAAAGTAATAAGCTCATGGCACATTGGGAATAGGACTTCATCCATACCAGCTTTTAACATTAAGGCGTAAGCAAGATTGTTAATATCTTCTGATGTACAAGCAAAATGAATGAATTCACTACTTCTCGCTAGCTCCGGTTGCTCTTGGATTTTCTCTTTTAAAAAATACTCAACAGCTTTGACATCATGATTTGTGGTTTGTTCGATTGCTTTAACACGTTGAGCCTCTTTGACAGAAAAATTTAGAATCAGGTCTTTGAGGAATGTTTTCGCTTCCGAAGAAAGATTAGGAACTTCCTTGATACCTTCATGTCTGGCTAAAGCTTGTAGCCATTCTATTTCAATGAGTAGTCGATATTTGATCAAACCAAATTCACTAAATATCGGACGCAAAGCTTCTACCTTGTCCGCATAGCGCCCATCCAGGGGCGAGATGGCTGTAAGTGATTGTAACTCCATAGAGTCCTCAGTAGTTCGTTGAGTAGCGCAACCATTGTATGATTTGCACCTCCAAATTCAAAAGTTTTTCTATAGGTTTTGTAGCCTTGTGTCTTAACTTTGAGTGGTGTACGATCAGCGATTCCAAAAAATTAAAAGATGTGGCGGGATATGCAGTTTATCGATTTGAAAAAGCAGTACCAACTCATTGAGCAGGATGTTATATCAAGAATAAATAAAGTCCTTCAGCATGGCACTTATATTATGGGACCAGAGATTGCTGAGGTTGAAGATAAATTAGCAACGTATGTCCATGCTAAACATGCTATTACAGTGAGCAGCGGAACAGACGCTTTGCTCGTCGCTTTGATGGCGCTTGGCATTCGGCCAGATGATGAAGTGATCACCACCCCATTTACTTTTATTGCTACGGCTGAAACCATAAGACTGCTGGGTGCTAAGCCCGTTTTTGTTGATATCAATCCTCTGACTTACAATATTGACCCAGCGCAAATTGAACAAGCCATTACTCCTAAGACTAAGGTCATCATGCCGGTCAATTTATATGGCCAATGTGCTGATTACGACGCTATCAATGAAATTGCAGCCGAATATGGTTTATATGTCGTTGAAGATGCAGCACAAAGCTTTGGCGCGACTTATAAAAATCGTTTCTCCTGTAATCTTGGAACGATTGGATGTACTAGTTTCTTTCCAGCTAAGCCTCTTGGTTGTTATGGTGATGGTGGTGCTTGTTTTACCGATGATGACGATCTGGCAGACAAAATTCGTAAGATTCGTAATCATGGTCAAAGTACCCGCTACAATCATGTTACCCTTGGTATGAATAGTCGCTTTGATACTATTCAAGCTGCTATTTTAATTGCCAAGTTACATATTTTTGATAATGAAGTTCGTTTGCGTTCCCAAGTTGCTGAAAAATACAATCAGGCTCTTAGTGATATAGTTGCTATCCCGCACATCGAAGCTTATAACACCAGTATTTACGCTCAATATACTGTGCAAGTTGCCAATCGCGCTGAAGTACAAGCTGCATTACAAGAGCAGGGCATTCCAACGGCTATTCACTATCCTGTACCATTACACAAACAACCGGTTTTTAGCATGGACTACTGGGGTGATGCTGATTTATCTAAATCGGAACATCTAGCGACCCGAGTGATGAGTTTACCTTTTCATCCCTATCTCTCTGACTCCGAAATTGAATTTATTTCTGAACACTTGAAACAAGCTATCTTGTCAAAATGTATATCGTAACCTGGATCCTGCTTGTCATTCCCGCGCAAGCGAGAATCCATGCTTCTAGCCGCACGTAGCTCAGGAATGACAAGTGCAGATTCAGCTACGTTTGTTGATTTAAGGATTTAAAACTGCGATTACCATGATGAAGAATGCTACATTTCTCATAATCGTATTTGGATTTTTAATGACCATTAGTTTGGTTTCTGCTCTTCGCCGTCTTGCTTATCGCTTTCACATTATTGATATTCCTAATGATCGCAGCTCTCATCAATTGCCGACTCCTAGTGCCGGCGGTATTGGGATTGTGATCAGCTTTTTAGTAGGTATTAGCTTTTTACATTGGCTTGGTATCTATGACAGTACGTTACTATCGTCCTTTTCTATGGGTGGTTTGATCTTAGCGAGTGTCGGTCTGTGGGACGATTGGAAACATGTTCCCGTAAAAGTGCGAATTTTATTTCATTTTATTGCTGCTAGCAGTGTTATTTATTTTCTAGGTGGCATGCCAGCGCTCGATTGTGGTTTTCGCGTTTGGCATTGGGGAATGGTAGGCAATGTTGTTGGTCTCATAGGATTAGTTTGGCTGATTAACCTTTATAACTTCATGGATGGTATTGATGGTTTGGCAGCGAGTGAAGCGGTTTTTGTATCGTTAGCGGTTGCCTTGTTACTGATTTTAAAAAGTGATTTTTATCATCTACCGGTGATACTACTTCTTGGTTCAGCAGCGGCAGGATTTTTAGTTTGGAATTGGTCACCCGCTAGAGTGTTCATGGGTGATACTGGCAGTGGTTTTTTAGGATTCGTATTTGGTGTCTTATTAGTATCGACAGGTGTTTCTAATAGCTTAACAATTTGGCAATGGCTGATTCTATTAGGCTGTTTTTGGGTTGACGCAACGTTGACCTTATTTTTTAGAGTTATTCGAGGCGAAACGTGGTATTTAGCTCATCGTACTCATGCGTTTCAACAAGCTGTAAAAAAAACGGGTTGTCACAAACAGGTTGTCATGCGAGTTTTATGGATTAATATTTTGTGGCTCTTGCCTTTGGCCATATTAACTTTGTATTTTCCGAAGTGGACATTACCGATTACTTTTATAGCGATTTTGCCTTTAGTGATTTTATGCTTATTATTAAAGGCAGGTATTAAGACTCATGATGATTAGCTAACAAGGAGCTTTTTTGTGTTACAGGAAGAAATTATAAATAAAACACTAAACACGACGTTAACAACATTACTCGAAAAGATACAAAATAAAACGATTAAAGTTGGTGTTATTGGACTTGGTTATGTTGGACTGCCTTTTTTAGTTGAAAAGGCAAAAGTGGGTCTACATGTTGTCGGTATTGATCGTAATGAGGAAAGAGTACGCAAAGTTGCTATTGGTGAAAATTATATTGAAGATGTTCACGATAATGAATTAAAAGATATTGTTGCAAAGGGTTTAGTTACTGCAACGAGTGATATGTCAGCTTTGCGGGAAGTCGATGTCATCGTAATTTGTGTCCCGACACCACTTGATAAAAATTTATGCCCTGATCTTCATTACGTTATTTCTGTCTCTCATTTAATTGCTGAAAATTTAAAAGTAGGACAACTTGTTAGTTTGGAATCGACGACTTATCCAGGCACGACAGAGGAGATTATTCAACCTATTTTAGAATCGTCAGGATTAAAGGCTGGAAGTGATTTCTTTTTAGCTCATTCGCCTGAACGTGTCGATCCTGGCAATAAACGTTATAGCACTCACAATACCAATAAAATAGTGGGTGGTGTCGATGCGAGCAGTTTAAAAGCGGCAGAATCTTTTTATAGACTCGCTATCAAAGATGTCGTTCCGGTTAGTAGCGCTAAGGTAGCGGAGCTGGTTAAAATTTATGAAAATACTTTCCGTTCAGTCAATATTGCACTTGCTAATGAGATCGCGCTTTTGTGCGATCGAATGAAACTAAATGTCTGGGAAATTTTAGACGCCGCTTTTACGAAACCGTTTGGTATCATGCCTTTCTTCCCGGGTCCTGGAGTTGGCGGTCATTGCATTCCTATTGACCCACATTATTTAGAATGGAAAGCGAAAGAATATCATTTCGATATGCGTTTCATTGCATTAGCTGGAGAAATAAATCGCAAAATGCCTAACTTTGTTTTCGATAAGATTACCCGGGCGCTAAATAATGTCAAAAAACCGCTGAATGGTGCTTCAATTTTAATGCTGGGTGTGGCCTATAAAAGCAATTTGACGGATCATCGCGAATCACCAGCTTTAGATGTTTATCGGTTATTAAAAAATGCTAAGGCGGAAGTGCAATACCATGATCCTAAAATACCATACCTTGAAGAATTTGATATTCATAGCACAAAGCTTACTGATGATGTGCTTCGTGCCAGCGATTTAGTCGTTATCACCACGAATCATACCGAGGTAGACTATCAGCAAGTGGTGTCAATGGCGTCACTCGTTTTAGATACTCGAAATGCAACACGTGGCATTGAGAGCGATAAAATTATTCTTCTTTAACTTTCGGAGAGAACATTGAGAATGCAACCAACTATTGCTGTTGTTGGAGCAGGGAAGTGGGGACAAAACTTAATCAAAACATTTGCAGCGCTTGGAGTTTTATCAGCAATTGTGGATTCTGATCTCTCAAGAAGCCAAACGCTTGCGAATCAATATAATGTCCCTTACTACCAAGATATCGATGAGTTATTAGAAAAAGATATTGATGCGGTCGCGATTGCTACGCCCGTTTTTACGCACTACGAACTAGCAAAAAAAGTCTTATTAGCTAAAAAAGATCTTTTCGTCGAAAAACCAATCACCAGAACAGTTGTTGAAGCAGAAGATCTTTTGAGATTAGCTTCTTTGAATCAATGTGTGTTGATGGTGGGTCATCTGTTGTTGTATCAACCAGGAGTTGCCTTTATTAAAAACTTTTTGGATGAACAACAATTAGGAGAAATATTTTCAATCCGACAAATTCGGCGAAGTTTAGGGACCATTCGTAAAGAAGAAAATGTTTTATATTCGCTGGGTGTTCATGATTTGGCAGTGCTTGATTTTTTCTTTCAGGAACCCATTCAACGAATAATTGCTAGCTCGCAACAAGTCATTGCGACCGATATTGCTGATGAAATGAATGTTCATCTGCAATATAGCTCGGGTAAACAAGCGCATATCCATTTAAATTGGTTGTGGCCAATCAAAGATCGGCAATTGATGATTCTAGGAGAAAGAGGCGCTTTACATTTTGATGAGACAACTCAAGAAGTTATCTACCATCAAAATTATGGTAAAAAAGATTCTTCTATCGTACAAAATGGTTCTGAAATAATCTTTAAAGATCCGACTCAACCTTTATCTTTGGAATTAAAACATTTCATTGATTGCATCTTGGAGCGTAGAACACCTCGAAGTTGCGGTTATCAAGGGCGCAACGTCGTCGAACTTATGGCAAAAATTATGGCAGCACAAGAGGTACAATATAGTGAGCAATTATTTTATACATGAAACAGCTATTGTCGATGAAGGGGCAACAATTGGAGAGGGCACAAAAGTTTGGCATTGGGTGCATATCAGTGGCGGTGCTCAAATTGGTCAAAATTGTTCACTAGGACAAAACGTTTATGTCGGGAATAAGGTCATCATCGGTAATAATGTTAAAATTCAAAATAATGTCTCCGTTTATGACAACGTAACTCTAGAAGACGATGTATTTTGTGGCCCAAGTATGGTCTTCACCAATGTTCATAATCCAAGATCCGCGATAGCTCGAAAGCAAGAATATCAAGACACTGTGATCAAGCGTGGTGCGACCCTGGGTGCTAACTGTACCATTGTTTGTGGCAATACCGTTGGCAGACATGCCTTTATTGGTGCTGGTAGTGTAGTGACCAAAAATGTTCCAGATTTCGCCTTAATGGTTGGCGTTCCTGCTAGGCAGATAGGATGGATGAGTCGCTACGGAGAGCGGCTTGATCTACCGCTACGTGGAGAAGTCGTCACGATCTGTGCTCGCACTCAAGATAGATACCGGCTAGTTGGGAACAGTCTTCTGCTTGAAACGACAGAGGCAGTATAATTGCCCAACTTGCGTGCCCATGCCCGTTTTATTTTCGGGCACGGGCACGCACGCGGGCACGGGCACGAAAAATTGACAAATGACCCCCGACAATATCCAGCCTCTATTGCTATACTTTAACTAAACACTGGGGCTCTTAGTGGTATGGCGTTTCGTAAATTTTATCCTCCAACTTTCGCTGAAGAGATTGAAAAAGCGATTCGATTTATTAAAGTCATGCAATTTCAAGCAGGCTTTCCTGAAATCACGCGTCCTCATTTAGGGGGAGAAATTGAAGTGTCCATCGAGCAGGACGATAACGATGGCAATGTCTTCCACATTATGTTTCGATTTCTTGCTATCCCCAGCGATCAAATTATCCTCCAAGAATACCGACAAATTTCCTACCAAGAGCTACGACACTTTGCTTCAGAATATGATAAATATAAAGACAAAATCGATCTTGAGTTAAGTATTCGAGAGTAGAATATTTCTCAAAATAATCACCTTTTTCTCCCCACCTTCGTGCCCGCGCCCGCGTGCGTTCCCGTGCCCGATTTTTTTCCGGGCCCGGACAACGCACGCGGGCACAGTCCCAGCATGAAAGTTGATCCCTAGCTTATATATTCCGTTGTCGGTATCATACCTTTTTTCCTAAACTGATGAGGCTGTCATGGATATCAGGGGCAAACGATTTTTGGTGATCGGTGGTGCGGGTCTAATTGGATCGCATACTGTCGATGCGTTATTACGCGAAGATGTAGCCGAGATTGTCATTTATGACAACTTTTCTCGAGGCAGTCTAGAAAATTTAACGGAAGCTTTACAAGATCCGCGAGTCAAAATTTTTCCTAATGGGGGCGAACTTTTACACCGCGATGTTCTTGACTCGGCGATGAAAAACATCGACGGAGTGTTTCATTTTGCTGCGCTTTGGTTGCTTCACTGTTGGGATTTTCCACGTTCAGCTTTTGAGGTGAATATTGCTGGAACCTTCAATGTTTTGGAAGCCTGTATTAAAAACAACGTTAAACGTCTGGTGTACTCTTCGTCGGCTTCAGTCTATGGCGATGCGGTAACTGAGCCTATGCAGGAAGACCATCCCTATAATAACAATAACTTCTATGGTGCGACCAAGATTGCCGGTGAACACATGTGTCGGGCACTTTACCATCGTTATAAAGATACGCCTACGCGTTTCGACTATGTCGGCTTGCGCTATATGAACGTGTATGGAGAGCGCCAAGATTACCTCGGTACTTACGTCTCGGTGATTATGAAAATCTTGGATCGCTTAGACCAAGGCTTGCCGCCGATTGTCTATGGCGATGGTTCTCAAGCTTATGATTTCATCCACGTAACCGATTGTGCTAAAGCCAACGTTTGTTCAATGAAGGCAGATACGACTGACAATTTTTACAATGTCGGCACAGGACAAAAGACTACCATTGCGCAATTGACTCAAAAGATCTTAGCGGTAACAAATTCTGATTTAGATATTCAGTTTGAGCCAGGTGGTCAAACATTTGTGAAGAATCGAGTAGGTTGCCCTCTAAAGGCAGAGCAAGAATTACTGTTCAAAGCAAATGTTTCCTTAGAACAAGGATTAAAAAAATTAATTCACTGGCGTAAATCACATCAAAGTGTGGTCGCTAAAAAAAGACTGGAAGGGTGTTCCCATGAAACCGCGTAACATTCCAATTGCTATGCCTCAGACTGGTGATGATGAATGGCACGCCTTGCGAGATACTTTGCATTCGGGTTGGTTAACACAAGGTCCAAAAGTCAAAGAGTTTGAGACTTCCTTTGCAAAAGAACATCAAGTTAAGCATGCTCTTGCGACCACGAGTTGTACAACAGCGTTACATTTAATTTTAGTGGCATTGGGAATCGGACCAGGAGATGAAGTCATTGTTCCGGCCTTTACCTGGATCGCTACTGCAAATATTGTTGTGTATTGTGGAGCGACACCGATTTTTGCTGATATCGATCCTGACTCTTACAACATCACGGCGGAAACAATCCGAAGCAAAATTACAGAGCGAACTAAAGCTATTATTGTCGTACATTTATTTGGTTTATGTGCAGATATGGATGCCATCAAGACCATAGCAAAAGATATACCGATCGTTGAGGATGCCGCCTGCGCCGCGGGAGGAATGTATAAAGGTCAGTATGCCGGAAGTTTAGGAGTGGCAGGCGCTTTTTCATTTCATCCTCGTAAAACAATTACCACCGGTGAGGGTGGCATGGTGACCACTCAAGATGACGAACTTGCCGCTAAAATAAACTGTTTGCGAAATCATGGTGCTAGTATTTCGGAAGAACAACGACACCAAGGAAACCGTCCTTATTTGTTACCCGATTTTAATGTCTTAGGCTTTAATTATCGGATGACTGATCTTCAAGCTTGTGTTGGCTTAGTGCAATTGAGTAAGTTAGATAAATTTATCAATGAGCGAGCTCAGTGGGCAAGTTATTATCAGGCAGCACTCCAAAGTATTGCCTGGCTTAAGCCACCCAAAGTCGCAGATTGCTATCATCCAGCTTGGCAAGCGTATGTTTGCCGAATTGATTTTACGCAGATAGCGTTGACCTCACCGCAAATTATGGAACAACTCTTAGAACGAGGCGTCCAAACTCGTCCGGGAACACATGCTGTTGTTGGACTGAATTATTATCGTGAACGCTTTGCTATCAATTCTGAAGAATATCCTATTGCAATTGCAGCAGAGCATTCAACCTTAGCCTTACCATTACATAATCGCATGACCAAAGACGATTATGATTATGTTATTTCTTGTTTAAAAAATTTAACAACGACAGCAATACCATTGTGTGAAGCATAGTAATGTGCGGTATCGTTGGGATTCTTAACCAAAAAAATCAAGAAGTAAACGCGAATATTTTGCAAAAAATGACTGATGCAATAGCGCACCGAGGACCCGATGGTGAAGGCATTTTTCTGTCAGGTTCTATTGGCTTAGGTCACCGGCGTTTAGCAATTTTAGATTTGTCTTTAGCTGCCCAGCAACCGATGAAAACTGCCGATCAACGATTTGTTATTTCTTATAACGGCGAAGTTTATAATTTTTTAGAGTTAAGAAAGGAATTAGAAGAGCTCGATGTTCAATTCACTTCTAGATCCGATACTGAAGTCGTTTTAAAGAGTTTCGCACAATGGGGCGTTGCTTGTTTTAAAAAGTTCAATGGCATGTTTGCCGTTGCCATTTGGGATTCACAATTACAAATACTTTATCTTGCTCGTGATCGCTATGGCATAAAACCACTTTATTGGTCATACCAAAATGATGAATTACTGTTTGGGTCTGAAATTAAAGCACTTTTGCAACATCCCAGAATCACCAGAGAACTTTGTCATCCTGCCTTGAATGAATATTTTACGTTTCAAAATATTTTTTCTGATCGCACGCTCTTTAAAAGTATCCATACCCTTAATGCGGGTAGCTATATGGTAATTCCAACACAAGAACGCATAGCTCCAAAAATCTGTTGCTATTGGGATTTCTCTTTTAGTCAGTCTATTTCTGCTTCGCAGCAGGAAGTAGCAGAACAACTTCGTCATTTGTTTACCAAGGCAGTCAAGCGTCAGTTAGTTGCAGATGTACCAGTCGGTAGTTATTTAAGCGGTGGTATGGATTCTGGATCCATCACTGCAATTGCAGCAAACCAAGGAAGAAGATTGACCACATTTACCGGTGGCTTTGATTTATCTTCAGCATCTGGTATGGAATTAAATTTTGATGAACGGGCCGAATCGGAGCTCATGGCGAATGCCTTTAAAACAGAACATTACCAAGTGGTTCTACATGCAGGAGATATGGAACATATCCTACCATCGTTAATCTGGCATCTAGAAGATCTGCGAGTTGGACAAAGTTATCCTAATTTTTATGTGGCGCGACTAGCAAGTAAATTCGTTAAGGTTTCTTTGTCAGGTACTGGAGGTGATGAATTATTCGCAGGTTATCCTTGGCGTTATTACCGCGCAGATGCAGCTAATCAGATGAATGATTATTTTTATCACTATTATCAATACTGGCAACGTTTGATTAAAGACGAACAGAAAGTTAACTTTTTCAATCCAAGTTGTTTCCAAAAAATGTCTCATGAAAATACTTACGAAATATTCCAGACAGTTTTTTCAGGCAGTGATTTAAAATATCAAAATAGGGAAGCTTATCTGAATGCCTCTTTATATTTCGAATTAAAAACCTTTTTGCACGGCTTATTAACCGTTGAAGATAAACTATCAATGGCACATGGATTAGAAACGCGAGTTCCTTTCTTGGATAATGATTTAGTTGATTTTGCACTGCGAATTCCTCCTTCGATGAAATTGAATATCACCGGAAATAGCTTTCAACCTAACTCCGATTCAGAAGGCAAGTTAATACTTCGTGATGCAATGAGAGATTTATTACCGCCACAAATAACTGCCAGAAAAAAACAAGGATTTTCTGCTCCCGACGCTAGTTGGTTCCGCGGTGATAGTATTAATTATTTAAATAAATTACTTCGCGATCCAAAGGCAAATATCTATGAATTTCTGTCTAGGAAGTATGTGGGGCAGGTTTTAGATGAACACTGTAGCGGTCAGGTCAATCACCGGCTTTTGATTTGGTCTTTGTTAAGTTTTGAATGGTGGTGTCGTTTATTTTTAGAGAATAGCGTAGTCTCGGATTCCATTCCAGCTTTTGCTGGAATGACAACTATATGGCACAATAATCCACAACATAATCCGCAATAGCTAAAGCACTTGTTAACCCTGGCGATTCTATGCCAAATAAATTCACTAAACCTTTTATGCCATGATCTTCGGATGTACTAATTATAAAATCTTGAGGTTGCTTATCAGCTGGCAGAATTTTAGGACGTATCCCAGTATGCTGATCATCAGGGATTAAATCTTGAGCTTTAATTTCTGGAAAATACTCAGAGATCGCTTTGAGGAAATCGGTTTTTCGCTCAAGGTTGGTTTTATAATCAATGTCTTCCACCCACTCAACGTCAGGACCAAAACGTAAGTTTCCATTCAGATCGAGAGTGGCATGAATACCCAACCCTGCTTTTTCTGGCAGGGGATAGATTAGGTGTTTAAAAGGGGAAGGTCTCCCATATTTAAAATAATTGCCCTTAGCGTAGTAAAGAGTGGGAATATATTCGTTGGGTAATCCTTCCATCTTCTTCGCAATGGCAACCGCTCCTAGTCCTGCCGCGTTGATCAGGATTCTGCTATTAAAAATTTGCTGGCATTCAGAATGAACTGAGAAGCTGTAAGAATCCACTTGGCATTGATTTATCTTGGTGCCTGTTAAAACATAATTACTGGGTAAAGCCTGAAGCAGGCTCTTAATAAACGCTTGCCCATCAATGATGCCAGTCCTGGGAGAATAAAGGGCCGCCACTCCCTTGATTGCTGGCTCTCTAGCCGCTAGTTCTGTTTGACTTAAGATTCGAAGATCTTGACCTCCATTCTCTTTGGCTTGGGCCAACATTCTTTCTAAGTCTGGAACTTGTACGGAAGCTGCGGCGACAATGAGTTTACCAATCTGTTGGTAAGGAATACCCTGTCTTGCACAGTAGTCTTCGAGCAAGTGCTTACCTTTGACACAGAGTTTAGCTTTGAGGCTACCAGGAGGATAGTAAATTCCAGCATGCACAACGGCACTATTACGAAAGCTAGTTTCCAGACCAATCGTGCTATTTGCTTCAAAAATAGCTATTTTTAAACCAGCTTGGCTAAGGCGCCTAGCAATAGTGAGTCCAATGACCCCTCCACCCATGACCAGTGCGTCATACATATTATCTAGCCTCATTGACAATAAAGAACCGACCTCTTAGCATGCCCCATAAGCACACGTCATCCCGCGACTTGATCGCGGGATGATGGTTGACAGTAGGGCCCTGATTATGATTCCTAACCGCTCTAAAAAAAAGATTTTTCTTGGATTATCCGAGATTGCCGGTTTTTATGTTGGATTGGAGCAGGGCTTGAAGGAACTGGGGTTAAAAGTCACTCGCATCGATTTATCTTCACACCGCTTTAAATATAAAAATTCACATCAAAATTTTCTGATCAAATCTTATCTTTATGCGGCCAATAAATTCAAAAATAGTGCGGGTTGGCTACAGAATTATTGGAAATTTAATGCTGTTGTTTTAAAAGCGTTGTTATTTAGTTGGGCAGTGTGCACTCATAAAGTATTTATTTTTTCCTATGGTACCAGTTTTTTTCGACTTCAGGATCTGCGGCTTTTAAAGTTATTGCGTAAAAAGATTATTTTTCAATTTCATGGCTCTGATTCACGACCACCATTTATCGATGGTATTTTTATCAAACAGTGCGACTTAGAACAGATCCAGCAGTTGACCAAGCAGAAAAAGCAACAATTGGAAAAAATTAACCATTATGCAGATGCCATTGTTGATCTACCGACTATGGGTCTTTTTCATAGCAAGGCGTTTGTTAACTGTCTGCGAATTGGACTGCCAACTTGTGTGCCAGTCGATATGAGTGTTGGGGCTAGTCAAGACAATGACACCATCAAAATTTTACATGCGCCTTCAAATCCTATAGCGAAAGGGACTCAATATATAGAAGACTGCATCAAAGAATTACAGCAATCCGGTGTCAATATTGAATTAATTAAAATACAAAATCTGCCAAATGTCGAAGTTTTAAAGGCCATTGCAGGCTGTGATTTTTTGGTTGATCAAATGTTTTCCGATACTTTAATGCCAGGGCTTGCAACCGAAGCAGCTTGGTTTCAAAAACCAACGGTGTTGTGTGGTTATGCGAATCATGTTTGGCAGAAATCCTTGCCGTCAGACTTACATCCTCCAACTCATTATTGCCATCCATCGGAGCTAAAAGCCGCAATTTTAAAGTTAGCGATGAATAAAGAATATCGTACTGACTTAGGTTCTAAAGCGCATCAATTTGTTAAACAGTGCTGGCATCCTAAAAAGATCGCTGAACAATATCTAAAGATCATCAACAACGATTTACCGCTAAGTTGCTATGTGGATCCACAAGAGTTGACCTATACTCATGGCTGCGCAATTGAAGAAACAGAACTAAAGGTTTTCCTGCTAGGTTATTTAAAACAGTTTGGTAAAGAGTCCTTGCATTTAAGCGATAAACCATCCTTAGAAGATGCGTTCTTGAAATTTGCAGGGTTAAACCCATGATCAAAGATTTTTTACGGCATAGCATTATTTACACTGTCGGAGTCTTTTTGACACGGGGTATCTCTTTTCTGTTGCTGCCGCTTTACACGCGAGTGCTATCTCCAAATGATTATGGTTTGATTAGTATTTTGTCGAGCGTAGCGGCCTTAATCTTGCCTTTTTTGACTTTGGAGTTAACTCAAGCGATTGGTATTTATTATTCTGAGTCGAAAAGCGAAGAGGAGAGGGTCAGTTATTATTCAACCGCATTTTGGTTCATTCTAGTTAGTAATATTTGTTACGCGCTAATTTTTTATAACTGTTATCAGCACTTAAATTATGGATTTCTTAGTAGCATAACGAATAAGTCGATAGTGTTGATAGTCTTTTTAGGCACAGCCATTAATACGGTCTTTAACATTCTACAAAGTCAGCTTCTGTGGCGGCAAAAATCTGTGCAGTATTCCAGTATAACTATCGCCAGTGTTTTATTAACGATTGTATTAACGATTTATCTGGTATTAGAACTGCGATGGGGAGCAATGGGAGTATTTTTAGCGTCCTTATTCGGAAATTTGTTAGGCGCATTATTATCCTTTTATGCAACTAGGGACTGCATCAAAGCTGAGTTCAATTTGAGTAAACTCAAACAATTACTTTCGTTTTCTGCGCCGTTAATACCCTCAAATCTTGGATTTTATGCTTTTCTCTATATCGATCAATTATTAGTCAATCATTACCTTGGTATGGGTAGTGCCGGAATCTATGCGGTAGCTTGCCGATTCGTTATTGTCGTAAATTTAGTGCTCTATGCTGTTGGTAGTGCTTTGCCACCTTTTATCTATCAAAATCATCAGAAAATTCAAACCAAAACCTCTTTAGAATTTATCACCCGTTTATTCGTGGTTTTTGCTTTTTTAATTGTATTAGGACTTTTATTGGCAGGACAGGATATTATCTTATTGTTCGCGACGCCCGCTTATTTAGGGGCTGCCAAATTAATCTCAATTTTAGCGCTTGCGACGTTCATCATTAACATCAATATTTTCACGCCGGGTTTAATAATTGCAAAACGCTCCGGGATCATTTCATCTTTGAATGTTTTAGCTGCGATATTAAATTTAGGATTATGCTTCTACTTAATACCTAAATATGGGATCGAAGGTGCAGCGTTAAGTTCTTTAATTAGCGCCATTGTCTATGGTGTGAGTTATTTTCTAATATCACAACGACTCTATCGGATTGATTACCAACCAATCCGTTTTGTAGGAGCTTTGGCCACCTTCGTGCTGTTATATTATTGTTTTTATCAATACAATCTTTCTTTTTCCAAATTGCTTTGGGCAGATTTAATCGAAAAGTTATTCCTGGGTGCCATAATCACCATGTTATTTTTATTATTAGCATTGAAACCATCAGAATGGTCTCGAATCTTTGCCTTTGGTCAATCAAAGTTACCACGAAAGGTTTTAAATTAATATGTGTGGATTGTTTGGCTATTTACAGACAGAATTAAAACTTTTCTCGGGTTTTGACACGAGAACACTATTGCATCACCGTGGTCCCGACGATACCGGTTGGCTTTTATATAATGACGAACAGGTTCTATTAGGAAAAGATTCGTTACCAGCCATACCGGCTAATTTATGTATGTTACATAAGCGATTATCGATTTTGGATCTTCAGGCTCATAGTGCCCAACCAATGGTTTGCGCCAAACAACGTTATTATCTAATTTTTAATGGTGAAATCTACAACCATCTTGAACTTAAAAAAGAATTAGTAGAACGAGGATTTTCTTTTCAAACTTCAAGTGACACCGAAGTGCTCCTCAACGCCTACATTTGTTGGGGGAAAGCTTGCTTAACAAAATTAACAGGAATGTTTGCTTTGGTAATTTTTGATCGAAGCGCTAGAAAATTATTTTTTGCACGTGACCCCTTTGGTATTAAACCACTTTATTATTTTAAATCTGATCAAAAATTTATCTTTGCTTCTGAACTTAAAGCTCTTTTGCCACATCTGCAACCCAACATCAATCCGCACCGTTTATTTCATTATTTACGCTCAGGACTCACTGATTTTCACGATGAAACTTTAATTGCTGGAATTAAACAACTGCCAGCCGGTCATTATGCAGAACTGGAACTCGATTTAAAACAAACGTTTGCTCCTAAAGCATTCTGGCAACCGAAACTCCAAACCCATGAGTTATCATTTAGAGATGCTACCAATACCTTACGAGAAAAATTTTTAAATAGCATTGCACTACATCTAAGAAGTGATGTCCAAGTTGCAGCCGCATTATCTGGAGGCATAGACTCATCAGCCATCGTTAGTAGCATACGCTATTTACATCCTAAGAGGGATATCCAAACCTACAGTTACATCGCGGCCGATACAGCCTTAACTGAAGAACACTGGGTAGATCTAGTCAGTCAGCAGACTAACATCGTGAATCATAAAATTTTTGCAGACCCAACTGAACTGTCCAGCAATCTGGAAGAACTGATTTTATTACAAGATGAGCCTTTTGGAAGTTCAAGTATCTATGCCCAGCAACAGGTTTTTAAAAGAGCGGCCAGTCATGGCATCAAGGTCATGCTAGACGGTCAGGGCGCAGATGAGTTGCTAGGGGGATATCATTTCTACTTTGCTGCGCGATTAGCTTCTTTAGTTAAAAAAGGTCAGTTTCATAAAGTGGCGCAAGTACTTTGGCAATCGAGAGCATCTCTTAAAAGTGACACGTTACTACGAGTTTTTTATTATCTATTGCCATACAAATGGCAATTACCTTTTCACAAGCTTATCAAGAAAAGTTATCTGCCCGAGTGGTTAAATAGTTCGTGGTTCACGCAATTTAATTTAGCGTTGGAACCTTTAAAAACATCCTATGATAAAAATGTATTACAAGAAGAATTAGTTCATACGTTAGGTCAATCTTCTTTACCGATGCTACTGCGTTATGCGGATCGAAATTCAATGGCCTATTCCATCGAAAGTCGCGTCCCATTTTTAACCACTGATTTGGCCGATTTTATTTTGTCACTGCCAGAAAAATACATTGTTTCTAATAGCGGATTATCGAAGGCGATTTTCCGAGAAGCGATGCGTGGCATCGTGCCACAAGCCATACTGAATCGACGAGATAAAATTGGTTTTGCGACGCCAGAAAAAAACTGGTTACTGACAATCAAACCATGGGTCGAGAATATTTTGCACAGTGACTATGCGCAGTCGCTGCCTGTGTTTAATCATCAAGTACTTCGAACCGAATGGAATCAAATGCTAGCAGGTCAGAAAGGCTTCGACTTGCGCTATTGGCGATGGTTAAATTTTATCAAATGGTCACAATTAAATGCAGTGCGGTTTAACGTATGAAAACAGTGGCTCATCTAACATCTGTTCATCCTGCTGATGATATTCGAATTTTTCATAAAGAATGTCTGTCTTTAAAGAAGCAGGGATTTGAAGTGCTATTAATAGCACCCGCTGATCAAGACGCGATCAAAGCAGGAATTAAAATTCTTGCTGTCAGTAAGACCGATTCCCGTTTGCAACGAATGACCAGGGTATTGTGGCAAGTGTACCGAAAGGCTCTTAGTGTTAAAGCGGATTTATATCATTTCCATGATCCAGAGTTAATTTTAGTAGGACTACTTTTACGACTTCATGGTAAGCGTGTGATTTATGATGTCCATGAAGATGTGCCACGAGACATTTTACTCAAGACTTGGATTCCGAAATCACTTAGAAAGATAATCGCGTTATTTGCAGAAGGGATTGAAAGCCTAGCAGGAGCAGTGTTTCAAGGTATTGTAACGGTGACTCCTGCAATCCAAAAACGTTTCGAAAAATTTCATGCTGTTGAGGTACGCAATTATCCAGTATTAGAAGAGTTTGAACGTTCGAATTTGCAAGGTAACTTTCTTTGTTACACGGGTTTGCTGAATGAGCAGCGTGGTGTTCAGGAAATGTTACAAATAGCTCAGCAAACGCGATTAAAAATACACTTGGCTGGAGCTTGTTATTCTCCAAGTATTTTACAGCACCTTAAACAGTCCGATTTGGTGATTCATCATGGCCACGTAAGTCGCAGTAAGATACAAACAATTTATCAACAATCCTTTGTGGGACTCGCTTTGTTGCATAGTGGCCCTACGTTTAACGACTCGCTACCGATAAAATTATTCGAATATATGGCAGCAGGGTTACCGATAATTGCCTCAAATTTTCCTCTGTGGAAAGATATTGTAGAAAGACATCAATGTGGCTTTTGTATTAATCCACATGACGTCGATAAAATTGCGCAGGTCATACTTTATTTGCGGAGTAATATCGAAGAAGCTCGACAAATGGGGCTACGAGGCAGACAGGCGGTTGAAAAATATTATAATTGGCAGACCCAAGAAACCCAGCTGCAAACGTTTTATCAAACCATTTTAAGTAACGGATAAAGTGTATGTGTGGCATAGCAGGTAGCATTAGCAACAAAAATTTTCAGCTTGAACAACAAGTTAGCTTTATTCAAAACCTATTAGAAAAACAAATTTACCGCGGTCCAGATCATCAAGATTTAACTGCTATTTCAACAGAACAGCTGCAGGTTATTCTAGGACATAATCGTTTGGCAATTATTGATGTCAACCCTTCTTCAAATCAGCCAATGTGGGACGAACAAAAGCGATTTTGCTTGGTCTACAATGGCATGCTCTATAACTATCTTGAATTACGTAGCAATCTTCAGGAAATAGGTTTTAACTTTTTTTCAACGGGTGACACAGAAGTAGTCTTGAAAGCCTTTATGCATTGGGGTCTAGATGCTTTGCCACGGTTTAATGGTATGTTTGCTTTGGCCATTTTTGATAAAAAAGAAAATCTACTTTACTTGGCGAGAGATCGTTTAGGTAAAAAGCCTTTGTTTTATTGGCAACAAGGGCAAGAACTCTATTTTGCCTCTACGAGTCACGCTCTAGCTGAACATTTTAAATTACAACCTAATCTCAATGAGCTAGCAAATGGTTTGCGCTATTGGACATATGGTGTTAATAACGCAACTGTTTATCAAGGATTAAACTCAGTCGCTCCTTGCGAAGTTATCACTATTAAATACCGCCCGAACCTTGAGATCACTCACAAAAAATACTATTCATTAAGTTCAGAAGTTCAGTTATTAAAGCATAAACTCAGCCACCAAACACCCTCTAATTTAATAGAGCAGGTTCATGACTTAGTCACAGATGCTATTAAAATACGCCTTCGAACCGACGTGAATATGGGAATTGCCTTAAGTGGTGGTCTAGATTCTGGTTTGATTGCAGCCTTTGCGAGTAAAGAACAGCAAAATTTAACTGCATTTTCTTATGGATCAAGAGATGCCGTTCTGACCGAAGCGAACTTAACGTCATTAACCGCCAAGCATGTCGGCGCTAATGTCGAGTTTACCTATCCTTGCCCAAATGAAATGCAAGCAGCGTTTTGGCAAACATTAATGTTACAAGATGCACCATTTCCAAACTTCAGTATTGTGGCGCAATACTTAGTGTTTAAAAAAGCTCGTGAAAATAATATTAAAGTTATGCTTGGAGGGCAGGGTGGTGATGAAGTGTTCATGGGCTACCGAAAGTATTTATTATTTTATTTTCAAAATCTTCTGCACAAAGGGCAATATATTGCGGGGTCAAAATTTTTAATGCAATTAATGCCTAGTTTCTGTCAGGAATTTAAGGCCCTGCCTAATTATTTTAAAAATATTCCTCGCTATCTAGCATTTGACAAAAATGACCGTTGGCACAGATTCTCAAGCGCTTTAGATTTGAAAACTAAAAAAGGCGAAGAGTTATGGTTGCGGCAGCTTCGAGATATCGAGCAATTTAGTCTGCCTTCGTTATTGCGTTATGAAGATCGTAACTCAATGAGTAATAGTATTGAGAGTCGTTTCCCTTTTCTTGACTACCGCTTAATAGAATTAGGCTTAGCGCTACCCGATACTCTGAAATTGAATCAAGGCTATAGTAAGTGGGTGGTTCGAGAAATTGCTAAAAACATGTTGCCACCAGTAATTGCACACTCACGAATTAAAAGAGGTTTTGACGTTAATACGCCACATTGGATTAGATCTGGTATTGGAGAGCGTCTTAGAGAATCAATAAAAGCACATTCTAATTTGCTTAAAACAATGCACTTGGTTAATCAAGTAGACCATTTTTTTTCTGATGACCTCTTGATTAAAAAACCGGGGCGATTAGCAGAGGCAATTTCCCTTGCCTGGCTAGCTAGTAAGCCCTATTTCATTTGGTAACAAAGGAGTGATCATGTGCGTATCTGGATAATACACCAACATGCAGTTCCACCTATCACGATGGGTCCTACTCGTCATTATGATTTAGCAAAAAAACTTATTGAGCAGGGACACGAGGTTTACATTTTTGCAGGAAACTACTGTCATAACACCGGTAAATATATTGCTGAGCCTTATAGTGTGAGCCAAAAGATTTCATATTATGGAGCGGTTCCTTTCGTTTGGTTTCGTGTCCCTAGTTTTAGAAAAAATTCGTTTAAACGTTTTTTTAATATGTTAATTTTTGCTTTCAATCTTCTGACTTGTAAACAGTTACCTTACTTACCTAGACCGGATTTAATCATCGGTTCTTCACCATCGCCACTTGCCGCTTATGCCGCTGCAAGAATTGCATCTAAAATGAACGTGCCATTTGTTTATGAGATACGGGATTTGTGGCCAGAGACATTGATGACTATTGGCGGTTTTAGGTCCTTTCATCCCTTAGTATTAGCTTTTGCTAGAATTGAAAAACAATTGACTCGTAAAGCGCAAAGAATTATTGCTGTTTTACCCGGTATCGCTGATTATCTAAAAAATAAAAATATCACTTCTCAAGAAGTTATTTGGGTTCCAAATTTTGCTGATTTAAATACTACAATCATGCACGACTTAACAGAAAAAGAGGTTACGACAGTTTTGTATGCGGGTGCTTTTAATGTTGGTAATGACCTCGAAACATTATTACAAGCTGCCAAAATTTTGGATCACCAATTTGAAAATAAGTATCAAATAATGTTGTTAGGTGATGGTCCAAGAAAGAGTGCCTTGCAAGAAACGGTCTCAAAAAATAATATTAAAAATGTGAGTTTTCATTTCACTTTGCCAAAAGATCAAGTTCCTCAATTTTTGGCCAAAGCTGATATTTGTGTTGGGATGGTTAAAAAAAGTGATCTATATCGTTGGGGAACCAGCTTAAATAAAATTACTGATTATTTGGCAAGCGGTCGTCCAGTTATTTTTGCAATTGATTCTCCTTATGATCCAATCACTGAAGCGCAAGCTGGTATCACTGTGGATCCTGAAAACCCTTCAGAACTTGCGGCCGCAATAGTAAAGCTATCAGCTCTTTCCTTTGAGCAGCGCAGAAAACTGGGTGAAAATGGTCGGGAATATGCTCTGATGAATTTTAACCTTGATTCATTAGCTTCAAAGTTAATTAATGAATTGCATCCTCTGGTATGAAAGCCAAATATTTTTGCTAGCAAGCAAATTATTAAACGGCATAAACTATAATATTCTCATTAGCCTCCTACTGAATGATTTAAGAAAGATTAAGAGGATTTTCTTTCGGGTCTATCTTTATGTAGACGCGGTGAGGCTTATTTAAGGGACGGAGAAGGGATCATTATGTATTTACTAATAAGTGGGTTCTAATATGTCAAGGTCCAATGACTTTCTTCCAATTAAAGACCACCCTCTGGTCATGAAAAGAGACACTAGAACTGCCTTTCTTAAACTGCTTAACACTATCCATGAAAATTTAAAAACTTATTTATCACTAATTGATCGAAGCTTAAAGCGTACTTTTTTTGGCGTAGGCAGCAAAGAGTTGGCTACTGCAAAGAAGAAAATTATTGAAGACCTTTTGACAAATTTAAATGAGCTCAAGAAAAATTCCTCTCATCTGCCTTGGGATCAGGCGATTCGTAATTTAGGCGATGTCTTGTTACAAGCCAAATTCCAGTCTTTAGCTTATTACATTAAAAATCTGCAAAGACCTCTCGACTTAGATAAATCTTTGGATGATTGCGTTAAACTTTTTATCAATCAAGCAGTCAAAGTAAATTCTAATGGTGATCTGCAAGAAATTTTTCAATCACTATTAGTATTGCATCATGCCATTGCGACAAAACAACTCTATGATCAATACTCAGAAAAAAGTCTGGAACTTTGTAAGGTTCATGACGGCGATGAGGCTTTTTCAGCCCTAACTCGTTTCCATCAGCAGTTAGATACTTGTAATAAAACCTTCGAAGAAGGGTTGAATCAATACATGGGAGGGATTCTAGATCCTTTACATCTACCGATTATAACGCCTAAACTCCTGCCAAAATTAACTGAATTCTTAAATGAACAAAGCGCAGCAATCATTGGCTTAGAGCCAGCTTCTAGTGATCTTAAAATTCAAGAAGTATCCAAGATCTATATGTGGGGCGTCACTGCCGTTTCTAAGTTGGGCGCCTATGTTCGAAATTTAAATCGTGATTTAGATGAGGCTACGGTTCAGTTCAAAAATGTTTCAAACCTTTAATCATATTTCTAGATGACTGTAGCCTGGATGAAATCCAGAAAACCCAAATTTCCATAAAGTTAAAATTTAGGTTTCCTGGATTTCATCCAGGCTACATTTAATTTAATACAGTCTTAATAAATAAGCGTTAAACTTCATGTATCTTAATCAGTTGAGACCTACTTATGCATGCAGCTAAAAAAGAATTAACAGCTTTTGAAAATCTCGTAACCGATTTGTTAATGCTTATATTAATTCAAACCCAAGATCCAATTCATTTGGGCCGATTAATGCAGGTGAGCAAAGCTTTTAGAGGAAAGCTACTAGGAGACAGATCAAAAGCACTGTGGCAATTATTTTTGCAAAGTGAATTTCCGAAATTTCAAATCTCTCAAAATAGTTCCAATTATCAACAATTATTTATTACACAAGCAGAAGGAAAAACAAAAACGTCCAAACTAACTAAAGAACATCGAAGGCTGCATAATCTGATTAAGATTGGAGACTTAACTAGCATCCGCAGTGGTAAAAATTTGCCTGATATGTCCAATGAGGCTTTTCTCTATGCAAACAAGGATACAGTACTTGGTGCAGCTTACATAGCTAGAAAGTTTAATAGACAAGAGATATTAGATTTTTTTTATGACCTTCTCTATACAAAAGTCTTCTCCACAAGAGACAAAGATCAGCAAGGACGAAGCGCACTTCATTGGGCAGCAGCCTGCAATATATTATCTTCGGTAGAACAGTGCATTAAGTTGTATAAGGATATTAATCTAACTGATAAAAGCAGTTTTACTCCACTTAATCTAGCGGCTGCTTTTGGGAACCTCGATGTTGTTAGAGCATTGTTAGCGGCAGGTGCCAATAATCGAGCAAACAGTGGTGGTGGCAACCCACTTCATGTTGCAGCACAGATGCGGCACAATGATGTTATTAGTGAATTGCTAGCAGCAGGTTATAATGTTCATGACACAACTAACCTTGGAGCTACAGCCCTTCATATATCTGCTCGTGAGGGCAATCCTAAAAGTATTGAATTGCTTTTAGCAGCCGGTGCAAACATTAATGCAGCTACAAAAGTTGGGGATACTTCACTACATATCGCAGTCGGGTCGGGGGCCTTTGATAATGTTAAAGTATTAGTAGCGAGAGGTTGTAATGTTCATCTAACAACAAATCAAGGATCGACTCCTCTTCATTTTGCAGCCGCTAAGGGACACTCTAATATCGTTAAGGGATTGTTAGTGGCAGGATGTCCCGTCAATCGACCAAAAATTGATGGATCGACTCCTCTTCATTTGGCAGCTCAAGAAGGGCACCTTGATGTTGTGATAGAGTTATTAAGAGTAGGCGCTGAAGTCAACATAGGTACTAATCAAGGAGGTTACACGCCACTTTATTTGGCAGCAGATAGCAGACAAACAGCCATTGTTAGAGCCCTGTTGAAAGCAGGTGCCAATGATAATGTGTTATATGATGGTAAATTCGTAGTTGACAGAGCAAAGGATGCAGGCCATCAACCCACCTACACCGTTTTAAAACTTTGGCAAACGTATGAGCGAGTAAAAGATCGTATGGTATGTGAGCAGCTTATTAACATTTTAAAAACACAAACTTCACTGAGTTGGAGCAATGCAGTGTCGTCGTATTTTTTTACCTCACAAGAAGATCGGCAGTGTGACGAAATTTGTAATGACATAATGAAGTTAGTTAATAATAGTCTTAAAGATGGCTCAGAAGCTGCGGCAGCATTTAGAGAATTATTTGAATCGAAACGATCAGTTATTCCGGCTGATAAATATCAGTTTATTATGGATTTTGTATTAGCACCGAAAGTAACAGTGCGAGATGAGTCAATCACAAGTTTTGAGTTGAAATAATTTTTGTTATTGAGTAAATCTATTTGTTATTCCTTCCTACTTGTCATCCCCGCTTTCGCGCGTTGCTGTCCGGATAAAAGTGTCACGATATGCTGGTTATATAGAGTGCTTTTAAAAACCCAAGGAGATGGATCCTTCGCATCTTGTCCTGTGAATTCTTAGGATTCGGTAGGCGAAGGACGACGAAGCGCAACTCTTCTCTTTCCACGTCGTCCTTTGCCTGCCGACTTATAGAATCTTCATCACTAAATGCAAAGGATCCATCGCTCAAGCTCTTTAAAAGCACTTCTTGGTTTTAACCGGACAGCAATGCGCTTTCGTGGGAATGACAAAGTAACTAACAAGTAGGGGGAGTGGCAAGTAAGGCAATAATGACAAATTTTGCGCGAAGCTGGAATGACCCAAAAGCTAGTGATAGCATAGGACATCTTTAGTCAGGGAATAATAATGAAAGTCACCATTTTTGGTACAGGGTATGTGGGATTAGTCACGGGTGTTTGCTTAGCAGAGTTAGGCAACGATGTCATTTGTGTTGATATCGATCAAGCCAAAATTGCAATGCTCCAAAAAGGTCATGTACCTATTCATGAGCCAGGTCTGGCTACCTTATTAGCTAACAATTTAGCCGCAAGACGAGTTCAGTTCACCACTGATTTTAAGATGGGTGTTGAACATGGGTTAGTTCAGTTTATCGCTGTCGGGACCCCCGCCAATGATGATGGCACTGCCGACCTACGTGCCGTTTACACGGTAGCGAAGCAGATAGGCCAGATGATGCAAGGTTATTGTTTGGTGATTAATAAGTCGACGGTACCTGTCGGTACGGCAGATGATGTCCAGGCCCTGATTACTCAAGAATTACAGCAACGTAACCAGGCTATCAGTTTTGATATCGCCTCGAACCCTGAGTTTTTAAGGGAAGGGGCTGCCATTACCGATTTTATGTCCCCGGACCGTATCATCGTAGGAGCTGATAGTGTTAAGGCGTTAGATTATCTTCGTGAGCTGTATCAACCCCTCATTGATTCCGGGAGGCGCTTTGTCGTCATGGATACCCGGTCTTCAGAGCTCACTAAATATGCTTCTAATGCTTTTCTTGCGACCAAAATTAGCTTCATCAATGAACTTAGCCATATTGCCGAAAAATTAGGCGCTGACATCGAGCAAGTTCGAGTCGGAATGACGATGGATCCTCGGATTGGGGAGCATTTTTTGTTTCCAGGATGTGGCTATGGCGGTTCTTGCTTTCCAAAGGATATTCAAGCCTTGCAAAAGACTGCCAGTGATTATGGTCAAGAATTACGAATCATTGCCGCAGCTCAGGCCGTTAATGAAGAACAAAAATATCTGTTGGTTAAAAAATTAAGAGCGTATTTTGATGATCAGTTAGCAGATAAAACTATTGCGGTCTGGGGGTTGGCTTTTAAACCGAATACTGATGACATGCGTGAGGCAACCAGTCGTATTATCATCGAAAATCTATTGGCTCTTGGTGCTACTATTCAAGCCTATGATCCAGTGGCGGCCGATGAGGCAAGAAAATGTTTTGGACAGCATCGCAACTTTAAAATCGGTCACCAGGCACAAGACGTGCTTGAAAACGCCGATGTGTTAGTCATTATTACCGAATGGCCAGAATTCCGGGACCCCAATTTTCAAGTTATCAAAGAAAAACTCCGCTACAAGGCAATATTTGATGGTCGTAATCTCTATGATCCCCTCCGAGTGGCGACACTGGGCCTAGAATATTATGCTATTGGCAGGGGCCAACCGATTGCGGCTTCAGTGCCGCTAGAAACCATCGTTTGACACCTTGTATTCTCATAAAAAAGTGCAAAATATAGTTAACTATTGCTAATTATCATGCTATGTTATCTTCAATTTTAATAAATAATTGGGGAAAGCTAGTGAGAGAGAATGAAGAAGGCCTGACACAACAAGAACAACAAGACAAACTTTTTCAGGAATGGCGTCAACAAGTCACTGATAATCGGTTCCGTGCTGCTGAAACAGTGTTGGGTTTATGGTGGGTCCTCTATTGGTCTGATGACATATCTCCCCTTTACCTTAATCGTTTAGTAATATTAATAGTAGCTCTCCTGCTAACCCGGTCTTATAACCAAGCGAATAATGTTTATCGCACACCTATTGCTAGATTCGATGCCGCAGAAAAATTTAGAAGGTTTGCAGCTCAAAATAACGTGCCAAAAGTTCAACAATGTATCGGTGTATTTGGTTCAAGAGATTTGAACCCAATTAATTTTGATAATGGAATGAGCCCACTACACTACGCTGTCAAAGGTCTTGCATTTAACACTGTCGAACTTCTTAAAAACTGTGGTGCCAACATTAATTTACAGGATGCTGAAGATAATACCCCGATACATACTGCAATCATGAATATTCTGAGAATAGAGAGCGACTGTACTGCCACTTATAAAATAAGTATTAATAAAACATCAGCGCGTGATGAAATCTTGCTGGAATTATCAAAGCGAAGAACGCCTAGTTACAAGATTTTGGCAGAGTTAATCACAAAAAATACGATTGATGATAAAAGCACACTAGAACTTAAGTCAGATACTCATGAGAAAATGAAACTAGAATCAGCACGGAAAGCCTTATTAGAATTAGAAAAAGATAAACCAACAGGTTATGACACTTTAGTCGAAGTAGTTCGACCTGACACACTTGATGATGTGGCGTTGATACAATCAGCTAAAAAGTTGGTTTTATTACAACTAGCATTTGAAAAAGCACTTGCTTATAACATTTTGTTAGGGCTACTTTCTCCAAGAAAGGATCCAAAAATACAAGCAGGTCTAGCGAAGTTAAAAGCAAGTGGCATTACTGCAGCATCTGCTGATAGTGTCGACTCTAATCAAATTCCATCAGAGTTGCTTGCTCTTGCAAAACAGCTTCAAGGATTAGATATTAATCTCAATATCGATCCGACGTTAAAAAATTCAAAACAAGAAACTATTTTAGATTTGCTTGAAAGAGTAGGTGATCAAACTTGTGTTGAATATAAAACTGCTTATTCAAAAATAAGAACGTTAGCAGAGCAACCACATCAGGCTCCAATGCCTCGACAGGCTCCTTAAGGATTGGATGAATGTGCTATAAATCTAGGGGCTAATCATGCAAGAGGCGACTGTATCATTCTTTACTCTGCCGGCAGATATCCATCTCCTTTATATGAGATTTTTAGCCCCTAAAAATTTGGCCGCCTTATCCAGAGTGTCTAGAGGCGTATTGGGGTTGGCACGTAATAATGATTTCTGGAAAGAAAAATTTACAAAACATTTTCCGCATTTAATGCCGACACAACCGCCACAAAGTTGGTATGCGTTGTTCGCAAAAACTACTCTCGAACAATATCCAAAGTTATCGAAAATTCAAAGGACGCTTTTTTTCTTATCAAAAGAAGACTTGATTGACTATCTACTCATGGGATTGCAATCAAAAATAATTCGGTTTGATGATCTCGTTGAAAGTAGCGATAAGAGCTATTTAACACCAATTGACTGGATTATCCGCAAAGGTTACCAGTCAATGTTGAATGAGATTTTTTTGAAAGCGTGCACTCAGTTTGGTTTTGTTAAAAACTCTGTAGTGAATCATAAAGCTCGAGATAGGAGAGGTTGGTTTGCAACTTATTGGGCGGTAATGACTAATCAAGATGAAGCGACCCTATTGAAATATTTGGATGAGGGGATTGATAAAAGTTACCTTGCTAAAGCTTTTGGCACAACACCGTTACATATTGCGGCTAAGTATGGTTTGAAAAATTTGATACGACTTTTGAAAGATAATGGCTGTGGCTTGAATAGATTAGGTGAATTTTTTCACGGTGACATTGTGTTGAAACAAGCAGCTTTGCATTTAGCGGCAACTAAAGGTCACGTAGAGGTCGTACAAACATTATTGGACCTAGGTGCTGACCCAGGTTTAATGGCGGCTATAGAAGAGCAAGGTTGGGACTCTCGTTATAGTGAGGACGGAAGAGTTGTTCATCTCGCCGCACGAAACAATCAGGTTGAAGTAGTAAAATTATTGTTAGCAAGAGGTTGTTCACCCTTTGAGAACGACCCTACTGGTTATTCTGCATTACTTTATGCAATGGAATTTGATTATAGAGAATTGTTTGCACTCATTGCACAAACGCCTGTCTTACCCAATGCACGTTTGGCTCTAAATCATGCTTTATTCCAAGCGGTTCGCTCAAACTTTTATCACTACATTGAACCACTTTTGAAATTAGGTGCTGACCCGAAGTGGCGAATTAACATTCCTAACCATTATACAAATGGGCGCTGCAGTATTGATTTAGCACTTAGCCAAGGAGATGCAGTTGCTATTAAGGCGCTTTGTGGTGATCTTGAAAATCAGGCGTTATATTTTAAACCGCAGAATTATAGAGTTATCGGGGCAATTAATGGTGCTAGAGTAGGTCTCATCTTAGTAATCGCCTCTTTGATTACCTATGCTGTGCGTTATGGAATAGGGAAACTAAATCTTCCCAGATTTTTCGGTATAATATCCTGCTTTATTTTAGGTATGGGTGTTGGTGCTTTGATTGGGTATCAGATTGGTAGACAGTATGAAAAAAGAGAAGTGATTAAAGTACGATCTTTACTTCAAGGATTAAGATCGCAGTCCCAATCACCAGTTGCTCTGCCGGTATCCGCCGAACAATCGATAACACCTTATTTGGGCCAGACTTTCTTGGGTGGTAAATCTCAAAGAGATTTGGAGCTAGGTGGAGAGGTTGAAACGCCAGGTATAGATTCTAAAAAGCGGATTTAATTTTCCCTCATCCGGCCTTCGGCCACCTTCTCCCACAAGTGGGAGAAGGGAAAAAGCTTAAGTTGACGCTTATGTGGGTGGGAGGGGAGAAAAGCTAAGTTGATGCTTGTGCATAGGTGGGAATGGCGAAGCCTATCCCTGCAAATCCTCAATAAACGCCGCTAAAAACCGTGCTGCCTCACCACCGGTCACCGCTCGATGATCAAAGGTTAGTGACACTGGCATGATTCGATGAACCTCAGGCTTACCATTAACGGCGACCACTTCATCACGTGATTTACCAATTCCTACAATACCGACTGTTGGTGGTAAAACGATTGGATTGGCATAGCGGCCGACAAAAATCCCAAAGTTGGAGAGGGTAATAGTGGCGCCATGCAGAGTTTCTTTATTAAATTCTTGTTGGGCAGCTTGCTGTTTAAAGCTATTAATAATGGCGCGAAGCTCTTCTTTTGATTTTTTTTCTGCGTTGTGAATGACTGGAGCGTATAAACCTTTTGGCGTATCAACTGCCAAGCTTAGGTTTACGGTGTCAAAGATCTTACAACTTAAATTTTTGCCATCAAAATGTGAGTTTAAAATAGGTACAGCACGGGTGGCGGCAATCATGGCACGAATCAAACGTAAGGTAATATCTTCATCCTGTGCAAAATGATGAATATCAGCATCATCCATTACGGTGACAGGCACCACGGTAGCGTGAGCGTGAGCCATATTCACTGCCATCGCGCGCTTAGCGCCGTGCAGCGGCTCGAAGCCTTCTGGAATAACACCTTCTTGGGTCGCTGCATTTTTAACATCTAAAACAGTGACTGTACCACCGGGGCCAGTAGGCTGGATATCATCAAGATTGACATTCAGTTCTTTGGCTAATGCACGTACCGCGGGTGTGATTTTAATGCCAGTTCGCTGAGTATCTCTTTGTTGAATACCGGTAGGGGCTTCTTTAAGGATTCTGTCTCCAACTTCAATGCTGCCGACTACCGTGCCAGAATCAGCTTGCTCAGCGGCTCTAGTCGTTGCCTGACTTTCTGAATATTCGAACTCAACCAGTGGATTACCAGTTTTAATAATATCACCAGCTTTACCATGTAATTTTGCAATTCGACCGTTGTAGGGAGAAGGGACATCAACTAAGGCCTTTGCCGTTTCCATTGAAACGATAGGTTGATCTACTTTAACAACGTCACCTTCTTGTACTAGCCATTCGCGTATTTCTGCATCGGGCAGGCCTTCACCCAAATCAGGTAAATTAAATGTTTTCATGCATACTCCATTATGTTGGTCACTGCTTTGACTATTTTTGCAACGCTTGGAATATAAATTTTTTCCATTTTGTAATAGGGCATGACGCTGTCGTACCCTGTGACGCGTTGCACGGGTGCCAACAATGACATTAGTCCGTGTTCTGCTAATTGTGCTGCTATTTCTGCTCCGATTCCGCCGCTTTTGGCAGCCTCGTGAACAATGACGCAGCGACCGGTTTTAGCCACAGAATTTAAAATGGTGTTCATATCGAGTGGTTTGATGGTGGCAACATCAATGACTTCGGCGCTAATACCTTCTGTAGCAAGCTGCTCTGCGGCTTCCAACGTTTCATGAGTGCTCGCGCCCCATGTGACTAAGGTAATATCGGTACCTTCTCTTAAAACGAAACATTTATCTAATGGCAATGCTTGACCATCATCCGGAACGTCTTGTTTTACTAATCGGTAAATGCGTTTAGGTTCAAGAAAGAGGACCGGGTCAGGATTTCGCATGGCGGCTAATAAAAGTCCATAGGCACGTGCTGGAGAGGAGGGGATGACCACTCTCAAACCAGGAATATGGGCAAATATAGCTTCTGTGCTTTCTGAGTGATGTTCTGGTGCTCGTATGCCCCCTCCGAAGGGAGCTCTAAAGACGATCGGGCAATGCAATCGGCCCCGAGTTCGATTACGCAATCGTGCTGCATGGCAAAGAATTTGATCAAGGCCTGAGTAAATAAAGCCCATAAATTGGAACTCAGCGACCGGTTTTAGTCCTTGGGCTGACATACCGATTGCTAAGCCTGCAATCATTGATTCGGCTAATGGCGTATCAATCACTCGTTCAGGTCCAAAGCGTTCCTGTAGTCCCACAGTGGCTCTAAAGACACCGCCATTGCGACCAATGTCTTCTCCTAAAGCGATGACATTGGGATCAGCTGCCATTTCATAGGCAAGCGCCTGCGTGACCGCTTGAATTAGTGTAATTTCAGGCATGTTCAATCCCTCTTAGCTCATCTCTTTGGTCTTGGAGGTTTTCAGGCCACTTTTCATAGTGATAATCGACAATGGCAGTAGCAGGTTGTGGTGGCATATTAATGTAATCTTCAACAGCATGCTCAATTTCTTTGCTGAGTTCAGCTTTTAATTGTGCTTCTTGTTGTTCGTCCCACAGACCTTGAGCTACCAGGTAATCATAAAGTCGTTTCACGGGCTCGCTTTTCCAAGCCGTTTCAAGGCAAACTGGTTCAATATAGCGTTTAGCATCGTCAGCAGTGGTATGGTCGCACAATCGGTAGGTGATCGCCTCAATCAAGGTTGGGCCGTGACCGGCTCTAGCCTTTTCTAATGCTCGGGTAACCGTATCTTTTACGGCGATGACGTCATTACCATCAACTTGTAATCCTTCAAAGCCTGCTGCAATCGCTTTTTGAGCTAAGGTCTGGGCATGTGTTTGCTCTTTTAGCGGAACAGAAATTGCCCATTGATTATTGTTGACGATAAAGACCACCGGAAGGTTCCAAGCGCCCGCAACATTCAATGCTTCATAAAAATCGCCTTTTGAAGTGCCGCCATCACCGACAGTTGTGACAACTGCAGCGTGCTCTTTGCGATATTTCAATGCAAAGGCACAGCCCGTTGCGTGAAGACACTGACTTGCAATAGGGACTGCGACTGGAAAGTCTCGTTTGGGTCCTTGATAATTACTGCCACGTTCATCGCCACCCCAATAGGCGAGGATCTCTTGCATCGTGACACCTCTTAAGAACATCGCTCCTTGATCACGATAATAGGGACAAAAAATATCTTCTTCTTTCATGGCATGTCCCATACCGACCGAAACCGCTTCTTGTCCTAAAGAAGATGGGAATGTTCCCATTTTGCCAGTACGTTGTAGTGCTACCGCTTTGGCATCGAATAACCTGGTTCGCAGCATCATGCGATAGAGCGCGAGCAAGGTGTCTTTGTCATGGGCAAATTTTGGCAGGGTCTGAACTACTTTACCTTGAGCATCAAGATATTGAAAAAATTCGACTTTAAAATTCGCTACGATTGCCATGGCTTTTCCTTAGAATATTTTTCAGAAATCAGCGCTTAGCTTAATCTCTCTTCTGCAATGACGAGTGCAATATGGTTAGTCGGTTTATTTTCCGCTTTTGCACGTTCGAATATATTCAAAGCAGCATCATAAAGATGTTGGATTTGATCGACCGCTTTATCTAAGCTGCCATGATCATAAGCGCTAGCAGCTTGGATGAGACCGCCGGCATTGATAAGAAAATCTGGAGCATAAAGAATACCCCGTTCAAATAATCTTTGATCATCGGCAACTAAATCTTTTAATTGATTGTTAGCTGACCCAGCAACAATAGGAGCATTAATGAGCGGAATGGTCGCTGAATTCAAAATGGCGCCTAAAGCACAAGGTGCAAAGACATCACAGCTAACGCGATAGATTTCATCGCTATTCACAATCTTGGCATTGAACTCACGCTGACATTTTTCAGAATGCAGACTATCAATATCCGCCACCGTTAAGATAGCACCTCGTTCATGAAGTTCTTTTGCTAAGTGGTAGCCCACGTGGCCAGCCCCTTGGATTGCAACATGAATTCCTTTAAGGTCATCTCTACCTAATTTGAATTTAACCGCCGCTTCGATACCTCTTCTAACACCTGTTGCTGTATAGGGCGATGGGTCACCACCACCACCTGATGCTGTCGTACAAGTAACATAAGGTGTTACATTGGAAATGATATCCATATCTGCTACGTCAGTACCACTGTCCATTGCTGTGACATATCTGCCATTAAGTTCATGGACAAATGAGCCAAAGGATTCGAAATAGGCCTTACGGTCTTTAATTTCAGCAGGTCTTATCAAGACTGATTTCGCTCCGCCATGCGGCAATCCACAAATGGCGGCTTTATAACTCATCATGTGTGCTAAGCGCACCGCATCGATAATAGCGGCTTGGGTTGTTTGGTAGGGTATGCAACGACAGCCACCGATAGCAGGACCAAGTTTCGTACTATGAATCGCAGCAATGGCAAAGAGTCCAGTTTTGGCATCCATTTTGAAATGAAGCTCACCAAATTTTAAACTTTGGGCATATTGAAATACTTCGTCCAAATTAAGGACTGGATTTTGAATATTAGGCTGTTGAGACATGGACAAATTATCCTCATTAAGATGCGCAGATGAGATAGAATGATCTTTAAGTTCCATATTTTATTTCCAATTTTTCAGTAGACGCATTATTGTGCGCACTTTAACGAATCAGGCTTATTATCGCAAGAGGTTATTAGTAATTGCCGCTTTCGCGGGAAAGACAAGTAAGCTAGAATGACAAATGATTGATTTTCACATTGTAAAGTACCATTTTTTAGCAAATACTTATTGTGTAGAGCTTGTGAGATTGCTGTATGAAATTTCAGCTTGAAAAGGTAATCGGACATCGGGGAGCTTGTGGTCATGCTCCTGAAAACACACTGGTTTCTATGTCAAAAGCACATGAGTTAGGCATCAAATGGGTTGAATTTGATGTAAAGCTGGCCAAATGTGGCGAACTAGTGATTTTTCATGACAGTCTTTTAGAGAGAACCACCAACGGCATGGGTTCTATCGCTAACCATGATTTCCTTGCTATAGCAGATCTTGATTGTGGCAGTTGGTTTTCGCAGCAATACGTGGGTGAAAAAATCCCTACCTTCAAACAATTACTCAGCCACGTCGCAAGTCTCAACCTCGGTATTAATGTTGAAATAAAGCCTTGCGAGGGCAAAGATTTAGAAACAGCGCTTCAAACGTTAGATCATTTAATGTCTCATTGGCCAGTGGCAAGTCAGCCACCCCTTATTTCTAGTTTTTCAAAAATCGCTTTACAGGCTGCTGCTAATTGGCATTTCCCACTTGGCTATCTAATTAACTGTTGGGATTCTTCAGCTTGGGAGGAAGTGTTAGATCATTGTAATTGTATTGCGTTGCATGTTGACCAAAAGATTTTGACCCCCCAAAGAGTGGCTCAAGTCAAAAAGAAAGGTTTATTGCTATTAGCTTATACAGTTAATGACACGGCTCGGGCAACGGAACTCTTTAGCTGGGGCGTGGATGCTGTCTTTTCTGACTTTCCTGATAGGATTTTGCTGGAAGCTTAAAGGAACTCTAGAGAACCGCTATAATTTATTAATTAGCATTAATTTTTAATGGAGTATTTTTGTGACTACGACGATATGGATTCTCTTGCCAATTTTGCTCTTCCTCATACTAAGCTATCGACGGGCTAGCCTGGTAGTTTGGACTTTAACCTATACGGTCTATTTTGTGGCTTTAACTTGGCTATCTTCTCTATCTGTAGTCACGTTAGCCATTTTTTGGACTTTATTTTTAGCTACCGTTTTGGTGCTAAACTTTAGACCCTTACGTCGAATTTTAATCACTCAATACTTATATAAAATCTATCGAAAATCTCTTCCGACACTATCGACCACCGAAAGAGAAGCACTTGCTGCCGGTACGGTGGGTTGGGACGGAGAGCTTTTTTCCGGCATGCCAAATTGGTCAAAAATGTTAGCTTTTCCAAAACCACAATTAAGCGAAGAAGAGTTAGCTTTCATTAATAATACAGTTTCCCACCTATGTGGCATGATCGATAATTGGGATATTACCCATAACCGTTTTAACCTACCTGATGAGATTTGGGATTACCTAAGAAGTAAGGGTTTCTTTGGAATTATTATTCCCAAAGAATTTGGTGGGCTCGGTTTTTCCGCTTATGCCCATTCTACTATTCTAACCATGATTGCGGGACGCAGCATGAGTGTTGGCAGTGTGGTAGCAGTGCCAAACTCATTAGGTCCAGCTGAACTCTTACTACATTACGGAACTAAAGAGCAGCAAGATCATTATCTCCCTCGTTTGGCACAGGGCATTGAAATTCCTTGCTTTGCCCTAACCGGACCAGAAGCCGGTTCTGATGCGAGCTCGATGCCAGATTATGGAATAATTTGTAAAGGAACATTCGACGGTAAAGAAGTCACTGGGATCCTCTTAAATTGGGATAAGCGCTACATCACTTTAGCGCCCATAGCAACAGTGCTTGGTCTGGCTTTCAAACTTTATGATCCGAACCATTTAATTGGCGAGAAGGAGTCGCTTGGCATTACTTGCGCCTTAATACCCACGAATCTACCAGGCATAAGTATTGGTCGACGTCACTATCCATTAAATTGTGCTTTCCCCAATGGTCCTACCCAAGGTAAAGATGTCTTTATTCCGTTAGATTTCATCATTGGTGGGCTCAAAATGGCAGGACAAGGCTGGCGAATGTTGACCGAATGTCTAGCGGCGGGTCGGGCAATTTCTTTACCTTCAATGGCCACGGGGGGCTCTGAAGTGGCAGCCTACGCAACGGGTGCCTATTCTAGAATTCGAAATCAGTTTCATTTACCCATTGGCAAATTTGGCGGTGTTGAAGAAGCCTTATCTAGAATTGCAGGTAACACATACATCATGGAAGCGACTCGGGTTTTTACTGTTGGTGCGATCGATCGTGGTGAAAAGCCTGCTGTTCCGGCCGCTATTAGTAAATATCATGTGACTGAATTAGCTCGACGGGTAGTCAACGATGCCATGGACATCCACGGAGGTAAAGGCATTTGCATGGGTCCAAAAAATTACATTGCCAATACTTACCAGGAAACACCGATCAGTATTACTGTGGAAGGTGCCAATATTTTAACGCGAAGTATGATTATTTTCGGTCAAGGTGCCATTCGATGTCATCCTTATGTATTAAAAGAAATGGAGTCAATATCAGCAGATAATCCTAATTTAGGATTAAAACAATTTGATAATGCTTTCTTTCCTCATTTAGGGTTTATCTTAAGTAATAGCGTTCGAACCTTTATTCTAGGAATCACGACTGCGCGGTTCGTTGCTGCTCCCAATAAACCTTTGAAGCGTTACTACCAACACCTTACTCGTTTTAGTGCGGCCTTAGCCTTTGTAAGTGATGTCGCTATGTTTACATTGGGTGGCAGTTTAAAGCGTAAAGAAAAACTATCAGGTAGGTTAGGGGATGTTTTAAGTATGCTGTACTTAGGATCGGCGGTATTAAAACAATACGATGAACATGGTCAATTGGATTTTGAATTACCGGTAGTCCATTGGGCATGCCAAAGTATTTTGGAACGGGCACAGAACAGACTTCACGAAGCATTAGTCAATTTTCCAAATCCAGTACTGGGCTTTTTATTAAGGTTGTGGGTATTTCCATTAGGACAGCGTCATACCCAACCGACCGATAAACTAGGTCATAATGTTGCAAGAATGATGCTGGATCCTGATTCTTTGCGTAGCAGCCTTGCTAGAGATGTTTATTTAACACCTGGTATTAAAAATCCGGTCGGCTCTATGGAAATAGTATTACAAAAAATTATTGCCGCAGAACCCCTGGAGCAAAAATTGCAGCAAGCCATACGCGATAAAAAAATCAAAGGTTATACCTATGCTGAACGTGTGCAAGATGCCCAATCCAACAAAATTATCACTGAAGAAGAAGCTCTGCAGTTATTAGATGCCTATAAAGCACGTAGGGAAGTATTGGCTGTTGACGATTTTTCACCGGCTGAGTTAGAAGGTCGATTTGTGGATACGGCGATAACTGACACTTCAGAAGATGCGATAGCAACACCCCATGCTGTTCATGCATCATCCCGAGACTTGTTCGCTGATTCTGATTAAAGTGTATGTACTTCCTTCGTTCCCGCTCCCGTTCCCGGATCAAACAGGCCATACAGCTCATTGCTTCGGACTATTTCTACAATGGTTCTAAATGAGCACAGAATAATTTGATTTAATAGAGCTTGTGCTAGAGCGCAAAGCTATCCTACAAAAATGAGCTGTATGGTCTGTATGATTCGGGAATGGTAGCGGGAACGCAATCGGGAACGAAAGCACCTCTCCCGCTAAGCGGGAGAGGAGATGTGGACTATAGAATTCGCCAGGACAACTGTAAACCAACCTGGTTAACTTCACTATTAAAGTCAGCCAGTACATCGGTAAATAGCTCAGCACCACTTGCCAATTCTGATGCTTTAGCTTGGTGAGCAGTAGTATCTCTCACGAATAAGTGACTGTAACCTGCGTCAAGTAAGAGGCATTCAGATATCTTGTACTGTACGCCAACTGCCGCCCAATAACGTGTGTCATCGGGTAAACGGAAGGTTCGAGTATGAGAATTTTTGACTGGCGATTCATCATAGGCGACACCAGCCCGGAACTTCCAGCGACAGGTTGCAGCGTAGTTTGCGCCGAGCGCAACGCGATAAGTATCTCTAAATGCTAAGGTTAAATCTGCCTGTTCAATAGATTCAATAATGGGACCGCTGTAATTCAGCACAACCTGGTCGAGTAATGACCAATGAGTCCAATTTACCGAACCAAGTAGTGCCCAACGGCAATTAATGTCGGAATAGAAACTGAGGTTAGCGGTATCAGGTAAGGTGACGCTCGAAGTGAGAAAGCCATTGGTACTGCTAAGTGGTTCAGGTAAGGTTAAATCAACATTACCTTCTAAATGGTGGTGAACTCTAGAACGGTAGTCAACACCGACTCTGGTACCACAGTTGAACTGATAAAGTGCGCCTGCGTTCCAACCCCAACCATTTTTGTCTTTGGCACGATTGGTGATTTCACCATCAGGAAATGGACCGCCGACAATGGCTGGCAAAGTTTCACCCACTGGAATCTTCTGATATAGATTTGCTTTGAGGTATTGAATGTCGATCCCCGCACCGACCGAAAACTGCGGTGTGAGTTGCAGAGCAGCAGAAGGCCCGACATCGATCGTTGATACTTTCGACCAGGTGGCTAAGTATTTAACTTTTGAACTGCCATCATAGTGAGTATTGAGGCCGTAAGGAGAAGAAATACTCATACCAAAGGCAAAGCGGTGGCATTGAGGAAATGCAGCATTTAATGCAGGAACGATATTTCTACTACCGGCACTTACCTTATCATTTCCCAATACGGGCACAGGAGGCGCCCCAAGTAACAACCCAATCAAGGAGTTAGAAGTAGCTGATTTAACGTGAGCATCGATATCTAAATCGATATACGATGCAGATGCATCAATTTCAGGGCTTCTTAGTAACGTTAAACCGGCAGGATTATAGAAGGCAGTACTTGCATCTTGTGCAACGGCTGCTGTACCAGCGTATGCATTACCCAAAGAGGAGATATTCTGTTCAAATAATTGAAATCCTCCTGCATAAGCACTACTCATTCCTGATAATAAAAAAAAGGCACTTAGACTCGTCAATCTGATGGCGGGTTTGCTTCCTTTCATAAACAAAATTTCCTTTTTAGTTGCAAAGTTTATCGATCTGCCACTTACCTTGTGCTATTAGAAACAAAATAAAGTAGTTAAGCAATATTTTCTGGAAGAACAACGTTTAATTCTAAAATGCAGCGATTGTCATCGCGTTCCACTTCAACGGTTACTTCATGCTCATTAATTGGCAAATAACGAGAAATAACTTCAATAAGTTCTCTTTGTAGTTTATCAAGGTCTAGCCTATCAATTTTGCGTTGGTCAACAATCAACTGTAACAAACGATCTTTTGCAAGACTAGCCGAAGATTTTTTAGTGTTGCGAAATATATCCAGTATACTCATACGACTACATCATCCTTTTCTTTACTAAATAGTCTTTTTAAGAATCCTTTCTTGTTGGCGTTTAGAAAGCGATGTGGAATATCCTCACCCAAGAATCGACCCACTGCATCGGAGTATGCTTGTCCTGCATCACTGTCCTGGTCTAGGATGACAGGTACACCAGCATTTGAAGCTCTCAATACCGCCTGTGATTCAGGGATAACGCCCAATAGTGGTACTGCTAGAATTTCTTTTACGTCGATGACACTCAGCATGTCCCCGCGTTCAACTCGAAGTGGTGAATAGCGAGTGAGTAAAAGATGTTGTGATGGTGGTTCTAGCCCTTCCTCAACTCGTTTGGTTTTGCTTGCCAAGATTCCTAACACTCTATCCGAATCACGAACAGAAGAAATTTCAGGATTGGTGACTACAACCGCTTGATCTGCAAAGCGCATTGCCATCATGGCACCTTTTTCAATGCCAGCAGGTGAGTCGCATACAATATAATCAAAATCAGCTCGAAGTTCGTCGAGGACCTTTTCAACACCTTCAATACTCAAAGCATCTTTGTCGCGAGTTTGTGAGGCAGGCAAGATATAGAGATTTTCATTGCGTTTGTCTTTTATTAGAGCCTGGCGCAGCTTAGCTTCACCATTGATAACATTAATCAAGTCATAGACCACACGACCTTCACAACCCATTGCTAAGTCAAGATTACGCAAGCCAACATCGAAGTCGATCAATACCGTTTTAAAGCCACGAACAGCGAGTCCAGTTCCAAATGCTGCGGTCGATGTTGTTTTACCGACACCACCCTTACCTGAGGTTACAACAACTATTTTTGCCATTTTCTTCCTATCCAAAACATGCGTTATAAAGAGCGCTCGAATTCTACTTCCTTTTGTTTGTCAGTGGAAGTGAACTGGTTAGTATTTTTTGCCAGTATTACACCTTTCTTTATACGTGCCCGTGCCCGCGTGCGTGCCCCGTGCCCGATTTTTTTTCGGGCACGTAAGAAGTGGATCAAACCAAAGTTGCAAAAACTAAATGATCTTCCTCCAGAAATACTTGAATAGATGTTTGCTGTTCAAGAGCCGCAATATCCTCTTGCAACTTATAGTAACCGGCAATTGAAATTAATTCTGCTTCGAGCTTGCTACAGAATATTCGCGCGGTAGTATCTCCTGAAGCACCAGCAATTGCTCTACCGCGAAGCGAACCATACACATGGATATTGCCGTCTGCCAAAATTTCGGCGCCATTACTAACTGACGATAAGACGATCAGATCAGTTCCTTTGGCATAAATTTGTTGACCCGAACGTACAGGAGCCGTGATGACTTTGGAACGTTCTATTTTTTTAGCCGAAGTTTTTGGTTGAGTCGTTTTGAGATTAGGGAGGATTCCTAGTCCAATGCTCGTTGCGGCTGCCAGTTGCTTAGGGTTGGCGTTGATGATTCCGACAGGTACTAAATTATTTTTTCGCAGCTGCGCATTGATTTCTGTAAAATCCATGTCATTATCGAGCGAGTACATTTTTTGTAAATCAATCACAATGGGCATGTGCTGAAAAAAATTTGGATTTTTTTTGACTAATTCTTCGAGTTGAATGGCGATTGCATTGCAATCAAAGGTTAGTAGTTGTAGTACACTAACGGTGAGGACACTTCCTTTTAATTGAAAAGCAGTTTGTGTTGCTTGTTGATTTTTGACATTCATCTAATCCAGTCCCTGCTAATTTTTTTGATAGTAAAACATTAAATCTAGGTCAAGGAAATATTTTATGGAAAAAATATGGCTGAAGAGTTATCCACCTGGAGTACCGCCGACTATTGATCCTGATGCTTATCCATCGCTCAGCGTATTATTAATAGACGCTTGTCAGAAATATGCTGATTTACCAGCGTTAGAAAATCTCGGGACGACTATAACTTATCGTGAGCTTCATGATAAGAGTGTTCATTTGGCTGCATGTTTACAAAAGAAATTGGGACTCGTTAAAGGGGATCGTATTGCTTTAATGATGCCTAATCTTCTGCAGTATCCTATTGCATTAATGGCCGCTCTACAAGCTGGCTTGGTCGTAGTGAACATCAACCCGCTTTATACCGAAAGAGAATTGTTACTACCGCTAAAAGATTCGGGCGCTAAGGCAATTATTGTTTTGGGGCATTTCACTAAAGCATTAGCCAAGGTTTTATCTGAAACTAATCTAGAACACATTATTATCACTGAAGTAGGTGACGAGTTTTCAACTCTGAAAAGATTCGGAATTAACACCTATCTTAAGTATATAAAAAAAATGGCACCAGCTAGTAACCTGACGAATGCTATTTCTTATCGAGATTTACTTCACGATAAACCCGCATTTGATACCGTAGATATCCAGTCAGAGGATTTAGCATTTTTACAATACACAGGCGGTACAACTGGAGTCCCAAAGGGCGCTATGTTAACCCATCGCAACATGGTGGCTAATATTTTGCAATGCCTTGTCTGGATTGATGGGACATTAGAGTTTGGAAAAGAAATTGTTATCACAGCACTACCTTTGTACCACATTTTTTCACTGACAATTTGTTGTTTTGCTTTTATTAGGTTTGGAGGCTTATCAAGACTGATTACAAACCCTCGTGACATGTCTTCCTTTATCAAGCACCTACAAAAAAATCCATTCACCGTTTTTATCGGAGTCAACACTCTCTATCATGAAATGATGCGTCACCGTGAATTTCTTAATATTGATTTTACCAAGACCAAACTATGTTTAGCAGGAGGAATGCCTGTACTGCAGTCAGTTGCTGATCGTTGGGAAGAACTAACTCAAAAGAATATTATTATGGGTTATGGACTAACGGAGGCAAGTCCAGTCGTTTCTATCAGTCCACTGACCATAAAATTCTTTTCCCCTAGCATAGGGTTACCTATGCCATCAACCGACGTTGCTATTGTTAATGAGGCCGGGGATGATCTTCCCATTGGTGAGGCAGGTGAATTAGCCGTCAAAGGACCACAAGTGATGAAAGGCTATTGGCACCAGCCCGAAGAAACTGCACTGGTTTTAAATAAAGAAGGTTGGGTACGCACGGGTGATATCGCAAGGATCGACAGCGGTGGTTATATTTACATCATTGATCGCAAAAAAGATATGATTTTAGTCTCCGGTTTTAATGTTTATTCTGTGGAAATTGAAGATGTTTTATCAATGCATCCAGGTATTTCTGAAGTAGCGGTTTTGGGTGTTCCTGATGTCCATACTGGAGAGGCAGTTAAAGCTTATATTGTAAGAAATGATCCGTCATTAACCGAAGAAGAAGTCATCAGTTTTTGTCGTCAAAAACTGACCGGTTACAAAATTCCTAAACTGATTGAATTTAGAGATTCACTTCCTAAGACCAACGTGGGCAAGGTTCTGAAGAGAGCGCTAAGAGCCGAAGAAACGGAGCACAAATGACAAAACCATCAGCAGGCAAGCTTTTTCGTGAAGCTTTACAGCAAGAAAATCCCTTACAAATTGTTGGAACGATTAATGCCTATACCAGTTTACTAGCTGAAAAATGTGGCTTTCGTGCTATTTATTTATCTGGTGCAGGAGTCGCTAATGCTTCTCATGCTTTGCCAGATCTAGGAATGACCAATCTGACCGATGTTTTGGAAGATGTCCGTCGCATCACTGCCACAACTAATTTGCCGATGATAGTCGATGCCGATACTGGATGGGGAGGTGTTCTAAATATCCGACGTACCATTAAAGAAATGACTAGGGCAGGGGCTGCTGGTGTTCATCTTGAAGATCAAATTGACACCAAGCGCTGTGGGCATCGTCCTGGAAAGCGGTTAGTAACCCAAGATGAAATGATTGAACGTATTAAAGCGGCAGTTGAGGCTAAGCTTGATCCTGATTTTGTGATTATGGCTCGAACCGATGCGATCGCATCAGAAGGTTTGCCGCAGGCTATCTCTCGAGCTAAAGCCTATGTGGCGGCAGGCGCCGATATGATTTTTGCAGAAGCGGCTACCAGCTTAGATCAATACCAACAGTTTGTTGCGGCTGTTAGCGTTCCTGTGTTAGCAAATGTCACTGAATTTGGTAAGACTCCCTTGTTTACTGTAGAACAACTTCGTCAGGTGGGTATTCGAATGGTGCTTTATCCTCTAAGCGCATTTAGGGCCATGAATGCTGCGGCACTTAAGGTATATCAGACCATCAGAAAAGATGGCAGCCAAGAAAAAGTGATTGATCTAATGCAAACTAGAAACGATTTATATGAATATTTAAATTATCATTATTACGAACAACTTGCAGAGCAAGAACAATAAGAGGGAGATCCATAATGACAACGAAACCAGGTGCCGGTTTAGCGGGTATTACTGCAGGCGAAACAGCGATTAGTAGCGTTGGTAAAGAAGGTATGGGGCTCAATTATCGTGGCTATTCTATTTATGAGCTGGCTGAACATGCAAGCTTTGAAGAGGTTGCTTATCTTTTAATTCGAGGCAAGTTACCCACCTCGCAACAACTAAAAGTGTATATTCGACATCTAATGTCTTTACGAAACTTACCGGATGCCCTTAAAACAGTTTTAGAATTAACTCCAGGTCAGTCACATCCGATGGACGTATTAAGAAGTGGTTGTTCGGTATTGGGAACTTTAGAGCCAGAAACTCCAGAAAATGATGAATATCATATTGCGGATCGACTGATTGCTACTTTCCCTGGGATGTTACTGTATTGGTACCACTACCATCAAAATGGTAAAAAAATCGACACGAATGTCTCTAACGAATCCACCGCAGGATATTTTTTACATCTACTGCATTTAAAAGAGCCTGAGCCGCTGCAAACTCGAGCAATGGATGTTTCATTAATCCTTTACGCTGAGCATGAATTTAATGCCTCGACCTTCGCTGCCAGAGTGACGGCTTCCACAGGTGCCGATTTTTATTCTGCGATCTGCTCAGCCATTGGCACATTACGCGGACCATTGCATGGTGGCGCAAATGAACAAGCCATGGAACTGATTGAGAAATTCACTTCTCCAGATGAAGCACAGACCCAGCTTCATGAAATGCTAAAAAATAAGAGCTTAATTATGGGCTTTGGACATCGTGTTTATAAAACTTCTGATCCAAGATCTAATGTGATTAAACATTGGTCCAAGTTATTGGCAGATTCTGTTAATGATCAAATTCTATATCCGGTATCAGAGCGTATTGAGAAAATTATGTGGGATGAAAAACGTCTATTCCCCAATTTAGATTTTTATAGTGCATCGGCTTACCATTTTTGTGGAATTCCAACAAATATGTTTACACCTATCTTTGTTTTTGCTAGAACTGCAGGATGGGCAGCTCATATCATCGAGCAAAGACAAAACAATAAATTAATAAGACCGTTAGCGGAATATACGGGACCTTCTCCTCGTCCTTACGTTCCAGTTGAGCAACGCGTCTCATCATCTATTCAGGATTCCTAGAGTTAACAGAAATCATTGAGGTAATTATGCAACCACGTAGAAAATGTATTCCGGTAAAAGTGGGTAATGTCACTATCGGTGGTGATGCACCCGTTGCTGTTCAGTGCATGACCGATACCGATACCGTCGATGTCAAGGCGACAGTCCGTCAAATTATCGAGTGTGTTAATGCTGGTTCTGAACTCGTTCGTTTTACGGTCAATACTGAAGAAGCAGCGCAGAGCGTTGCGAAGATAAGAGATTTGTTGCATGCCCAAAATTGCACTGTGCCATTAATCGGTGATTTTCATTATAACGGTCATGTGTTGTTAACCAAATATCCAGATTGTGCGCAAGCTTTAGACAAGTATCGAATCAATCCTGGCAATGTAGGGTTTGGCGACAAGCGTGATAAGCAATTTGCCACCATGATTGAAGTCGCTTTAGAACAAAATAAACCGGTGCGAATTGGGGTAAACTGGGGAAGCTTGGACAAAACATTAGTGGCGCAGTTGATGGATGAAAATGCTAAATCCAGCGATCCAAAAAGCGCTAAAGAAATGACACAGGAAGCTTTGATTCTATCCGCTTTGAATAGCGCTAAGTTTGCAGAGTCTATGGGTTTAGGTGCCGATAAAATTATCATTTCTTGCAAAGTCAGTGCCGTTCAAGATTTAGTCTCAGTGTATTCTGAATTAGCAAGACGTTGTGAGTATGCTTTACACCTTGGTTTAACAGAAGCGGGCATGGGTTCAAAAAGTATTGTTGCTTCGAGTATTGCAATGGGAATTTTGTTGCAACAAGGAATCGGTGACACGATTCGTACTTCACTGACTCCAGAACCCGGTGCTAAGCGCATCAAAGAGGTGATTGTTTCTCAAGAAATTTTACAAACGATGGGTATTCGATTTTTTAATCCCATGGTCACTGCCTGCCCTGGCTGTGGTCGGACCACGAGTGTCTTCTTTAGAGAGCTAGCGCAGGATGTACAAGCTTTCTTATTGGAACAAATGCCTCAGTGGAAGGCGAAATATCATGGTGTTGAAAATATGACAGTCGCAGTGATGGGTTGCATTGTGAATGGTCCAGGAGAAAGTAAGCATGCCAATATCGGTATTAGCTTACCAGGTACAGGAGAAGAACCCTCCGCTCCTATTTTCGTCGATGGCAAAAAGTTTAAAACATTACGCGGCGATAACATTTCTAATGAGTTTAAAGCAATTATCAATGATTACGTGGTGAATAACTATGCTCAATGATCCTTTAAAGTCAGACATGTCAAATGACCAACCAACCCATAATGCAGAGCGTAATGAACGTCCTGAGTTTGATCCTGAAATTCGTGCTATCGCCGATTATGTAATGAATTATGAGATCAATTCAGATTTGGCTTATAAAACTGCCTACCACTGTCTCATGGATTCAATTGGTTGTGCATTGCTTGCTTATCGTTTTCCAGAATGTATTAAATTATTGGGACCGGTAGTCCCCAATGAAACTGTTTTTAATGGTTCACGAGTACTTGGGTCGCAGTTGCAACTAAATCCAGTGTTAGCCGCGTTCAATAACGGCTTATTAATAAGATGGCTAGATTTTAATGATACTTGGTTAGCGGCAGAGTGGGGTCATCCTTCCGATAATCTAGGTGGAATTTTAGCGGTTCTAGATTATTGTGCACGCCAAGATTCATCAACTGAAATCACAGTACAAGATGTTTTAACGGCGATGATTAAAGCCTATGAAATACAAGGCATATTAGCATTAGAGAATAGTTTTAACCGAGTTGGTTTGGATCACGTCATTTTAGTGAAATTAGCAACGACAGCGGTGGTGACCAAGCTTTTAGGCGGCGATTATGATGCGATTTGTAACGCGGTTTCCTTGGCCTGGTTAGACGGCCAAAGTTTGCGAACCTATCGTCACGCACCTAATACTGGCAGTCGTAAATCCTGGGCTGCAGGTGATGCAACCAGTCGCGGTGTGTTCTTAGCACTGTTAGCTTTAAAAGGTGAGATGGGCTATCCAAGTGTCTTATCAGCAAAAAAATGGGGTTTTTGCGATATTTATTTTAAGGGTGAGCCACTAAAAATTTCCCGCCCTTATCAAAGTTATGTGATGGAAAATATTTTATTTAAGATTGCCTATCCTGCAGAATTTCACGGTCAAACAGCGGTTGAATGTGCATTGCAGCTCCATCACCGAGTCCACGGTCAATATGATCAAATTGATAAAATTATGATCAGAACGCAAGAGTCAGCGGTTCGCATCATTAATAAGCAGGGACCGTTGCACAATGCTGCAGATCGCGATCATTCTTTGCAATACATGGTAGCGATTGCATTAATTTATGGTCAATTAACCTCAGATCATTATGAAGATCACATTGCAAAGAATCCCTTGATAGATGAATTACGACGTAAAATGATCGTAAAAGAAGAACCACAATTTAGTCATGATTATCTTGATGCAGATAAACGTTCAATCGCTAATGCAATTCAAATTAGTTTTAAAGATGATTCGACCACAGAAGAAGTCGTTATTGATTATCCATTGGGGCATCGTCAACGTCGCCAAGAAGGTATTCCGTTACTCATACAGAAGTTTGAGCAAAATTTAGCGACCCGTTTTCCAAAACAACGTGCCACAAAGTTAGCCGCGTTGTTTCATGATCCAGAGAGAGTCACTGCAATGCCAGTGAAAGACTTTATGGATTTATTTGTTATTTAAGATGCAGCATATTATTTTTGGTAATTATGGTGATAATACTATTGCGGTTATGCAATGGGCGTATGTTAAAGGCATCGATCAAGTAACGGTGATTCATGTCGCAACAGGCATGGGATCTGCTGATTGGCTTGAGAGAGTAGAGCAGGGACAACAACTCGCAAGACGATATCAATTTAAAACTATTACCTTAACCCCAGCTAAAACTTTTTCAGAATTAGTGCAAGAGCGAAAAACCTTTCCTAATTTAAAATACCAATGGTGTCCCACCTTTTTAAAAGCTTTACCTTTATTAGATTACCTAGACCAACATGATCCACAAAATGAGAGCACCATAATTTTAGGATCAAGGAGAAAAGATTCTAGAGCACGTTTCCAGCTGCCAGAATTTATTCCAGAAAGTGAATATTATGGTGATCGCCAAGTTTGGCATCCGTTGTTTGATGCTAGCACCGAAGGGCGTGATCAACTAATCCGTGATGCAGGATTTGAGGTGCTAAATCAACGTAGTTTTGAATGTAATCCTTGTGTAGTTAAAGAATATAATGATTTTTCGAAACTGGACCCGAGTGTAGTTGCGAAGATAGCGACCTTAGAAAATGAAATTGCTCAAACTTTATTTGATCGTCCTATTGTAGAATTAGTGGCGGAAGGAAAGCCAGGCTGTAGTAGTTTAGAACATTTTGATCTAGGTTGTGGCTCGCGTTATTGTTGTGGCGAGTAGTGTCACATTCGTGCCCGCGCCCGCGGGTACGAATATAGTGAAAGAATTTCGGCTACATAGTGTCCGAAGGTGCATTCTGATCCTCAATCAACGAAGGATCCTGTGATTCCATATACTCAATCGCTTTCGACAATTCGACATCTCGTTCTGCATATTGGCGCACATGTTTTATAATTTCTTTGCTTGACCAGTCTTCGCTTTTAGCCTGTTCACAGATTTTAGAAATAGCTTCAACATGGACATAGTTCCAATCACCTTTTAAAAAGCGGGTAAATGCACTTCCCTTGGAATAATCATTTAATATCGCAAGCATTCTCTCTTCTGGCGTATGGCATTGTGGATTTGACCAGATGCTGTTGTATTTACTGACATCACTGCTTGATAATTGACTGGTGGCGCTTCGTTGTCCAATATTGGTAGAACTTGCTAAGGGAGTTGGATTTTTGGCTTGATTAATGTCAGTTTTCAAGCGCTTAAAAAGATGAGTAATATTTTCGCCCGTTTTGGTATTCGCTAGATAAGCGCGGCAACCGGTAGCGCGTTGAAATTGATTAGCAAGATTTTGAGCCACCACTCTATTAGTTTTATCGGTCATCATGGCAACAAAAAAAACGCTAGGTAACGTTTTACGATCTTGAGGTAAACGATGGTAAGCCTCTTTAGCATGATCAACCGATTTAGGGTTGTCCGGATTGAAAGTAATAATAATGCCACGACTATTTGCTACTGGTGGCTCAT
>JAGVJZ010000072.1 GCA_020050845.1 Gammaproteobacteria bacterium | reverse complement strand
TATAACGAGGATAAATATGAAACAGCTAAAATATTACCTAAGTTTTTTCTTACTAATTTTTTCTTTTAACATTTTAGCGGCCACTCCTTTTGAACAATTGGATACTCTCCTTTCAAATTTTCATGCCATGAGCGCTAATTTTGCACAGAAAACTGTTGTTAAAAATGGTGTGACTAAATCGTCTGCTGGCACGATGGCCTTGAAACGACCTGGAAAGTTTCGTTGGGAAATCACCCAGCCTAATCATCAAATCGTCATAGCAGATGGGCGTTATCTTTGGATTTATGATGTCGATCTAGAACAAGCTACTAAAAGAGATTTATCTAAAGATTCTAATAGTCCTGCGCTTCTTCTGAGTGGCAGCACAAGTGCCTTAGAACAACGCTTTGAAATTGAGAATTTCCAAACGAAAGGCAGTAAAAAAACTTTTCAATTAAAGCCCAAGTCTGATCAAGATATGTTTCAAAAAGTTATGATTGTTTTCGACAATGATCAATTAAGTCAGATGTCAGTGATCGATTCCCTGGGACAGAAAAATATTTTTTCATTTTCCGGTGTTAAAATAAATCCCACATTGTCGGCAACACTTTTTCAATTTCATCCTCCGAAAGGAGTTGATGTCATACAAGATTAAGGTACACGAGTGTCTGATCGGTTCGAACCATTGGCCGCACGTATGCGGCCACATACATTAGATGAATTTATTGGTCAGCCGCATTTAATGGGGGAAAATAAACCCTTGCGGCAAGCCATCGAGCGACATCATTTACATTCAATGATTTTGTGGGGTCCTCCAGGCAGTGGTAAGACGACTTTAGCGAAATTACTAGCTGACCAAGCTAATGCCCAGGTTGAAACGTTATCGGCTGTCACCTCGGGTGTGAAAGATATTCGTGAGGTCATTGCCAAAGCTCAAGAATTACGAGCGGAAAAAAATCGGTTAACTGTGTTATTTGTAGATGAAGTTCATCGCTTTAATAAAGCTCAGCAAGATGCTTTTTTACCTTATATTGAAGATGGAACTTTAATTTTAATTGGAGCAACCACTGAAAATCCTTCCTTCGAGTTAAATAATGCGTTGTTGTCACGAACTCGTATTTATGTTTTAAAGCGACTTTCGGAAGACGAGACCCTAGCGGTTATTGATCAAGCCTTAACCCAAAAAAGAGGATTGGGTGATCTTAATATCGAGATTTTACCGGAGCTCAAACATCGTTTAGTGCTAGCCGCAGACGGCGATGCACGACAAGCATTGACCATGCTTGAGATCAGTGCTGACTTTGCGATCGAAGAACGCGGTCATGCGGTGATTACTGAAGATATCGTCACTGAAGTATTACTAGGTAGGGTTCGCCGATTTGATAAGGGTGGTGATTTATTTTATGAACAAATCTCAGCACTACATAAATCCGTTCGAGGCTCAGCGCCAGATGCATCACTTTACTGGCTAGCTCGGATGCTAGACGGTGGCTGTGATCCAGAATACATTGCAAGACGAGTTGTACGCATGGCTAGTGAAGATATTGGGAACGCGGATCCACGTGCTTTGGAGATCGCGTTGAATGCCTGGAGCATCTTTCAACGCTTAGGAAGTCCTGAAGGCGAACTCGCAATAGCGCAAGCAGTGGTTTATTTAGCCTGTGCCTCTAAAAGTAATGCTGTTTATCAGGCATTTAATCAGGCAAAACAAGATGCCGTTGAGTATGGTTCGCTCGATGTTCCGATTCATCTGCGCAATGCGCCGACAAGACTCATGAAAAAACTAGGCTATGGCAAGAAGTATCGTTATGCCCATACTGAACCTCATGGCTATGCCGCCGGTGAACATTATTTTCCCGATGATATGCCGGATAAAAAATATTATTTCCCTGTAGATAGAGGGTTAGAAATACAAATTAAGGAAAAGCTAGCTCGTTTGCACGAACTAGATGTTAAAGCCAATGCCAAAAAACAAAGCTAGGAAACACAGTCGTGATAGATCCGAAATTACTTAGAACTGAAATTGAACGTGTTGCTAATGAATTAGCAAAACGAGGATTCACTTTGCCGGTGACAGAAATTAATTCATTAGAAGAAGAACGGAAACAACTTCAAGTTAAAACTCAAGATTTACAGAATCAAAAAAACATCAAATCAAAAATGATTGGTCAAGCTAAAGCCAAAGGCGAAGATATCTCGAATATAGTGCATGAAATGAATCATTTTACGACTGAACTCAAAGCAACAGAACATGACCTCCTATCTTTGCAAAATAAGATTCAGGATCTTTATCTGACAATCCCAAATCTCCCTCATGAGTCGGTACCCATTGGAACTTCCGAAGAAGATAATGTAGAAATTAGGCGCCACGGTTCAATTCCCAATTTCACTTTTCCAGTAAAGGATCACATCGCTATTGGTGAAGACTTAAAAGCATTAGACTTCGATTTAGCCGCTAAATTGTCAGGCGCAAGATTTGTGGTGATGTTCGATGATTTAGCCCGATTACATCGAGCTCTGATCCAATTTATGTTAGATACCCACACCCAACAGCACGGCTACCATGAAGTCTATGTTCCTTATTTAGTCAAAGAAGAATGTCTCTTTGGTACTGGCCAATTACCAAAGTTTCGAGAAGATCAATTTTGGGTAACCGGTGGTGACCACGCTCATAATCTTGTTTTAATTCCAACGGCAGAAGTGCCACTTACTAATCTTGCACGCGATAGCATTTTGGAATTAGAAGATTTGCCCATGAAGTGGGTGGCACATACTCCTTGTTTTCGTAGTGAAGCGGGCTCCTATGGGAAAGATACGAAGGGATTAATTCGACAACACCAGTTCGAGAAAGTGGAGTTAGTTCAAATTGTCCAACCAGAAAAAAGTTATGATGCATTAGAAGAGCTGACCGCAAATGCAGAATCGATTTTACAAAAACTTGAGCTCTCTTACCGCGTGATGGCTTTATGTACCGCAGACATAGGGTTTGGTGCTGCTAAAACTTACGATTTAGAAGTTTGGATGCCAGGTCAAAACTCCTACCGAGAAATTTCATCTTGCAGTAATTTTGAAGACTTTCAAGCTAGACGCTTACAAGCTCGTTACCGAAGTGCTAAAGGAGAAAAGCCGGTCCTGGCCCACACCTTAAACGGTTCTGGGCTAGCCGTGGGTCGAACACTTATTGCCATCATGGAAAATTATCAGGACGAGCAGGGTAGGATTAATATTCCTTCAGCATTGCAGGCCTATATGGGTGGCCAGAAAGTTATTGGGTAATTAAGCACCTATTCTTCTTCGTGCCTGTGCCCGCGTGCCCGGGCACGAAAAAAACAATTCGGGCGCGGGCACGAAGAGTAGGTGCTTCTACAATAAAAACTCAGAACGCTTTAACCAATGATCATCTGGATAATAAGCGAAAACTAATGTTCCACCTTTGATATCATTAATAATGGGTCTTGCCAGCCTTGGACTTACCGCAGGGCATCCCCAGCTTAATCCCAATCTACCATGTTGTGCCGCGAAAGTTGCGGTTGCATACCAAGCGCCATGCACAACAATAGCTCTGGAATGAGCTTTATCATTGAACCCGGGTTCAAGGCCTCGGAGTCTCAGTGAATAACCTTTAGAGCCGATATAGGTATTCTCAGTCACAAACAATCCCAGGCTAGAGGCCCGGCTGCCGGGAGAATCGGAGAAGCGGGTCGCAAATAAACCGCCGGTGTGTTTACCATGAGCGACTAACGTATGATATAGGACCTTTTTAGAGTACATATCGACTACCCACATCCGTTTTTTAGAGGATGGCATCGAATAATCAATAATCGTCATCACTTTTTGTTTGATGTAACCCTTTTGGGTTGCCTTATGGAAAGCTTTCGTCGCCAAATCCCACACATGAGGATTAACATTCATAGCGGTATCGCTTTCAGGTTCTTTCGATACGGGTAAGCTGACTTTCGTGGTGTCAGCAGCAGCAAGCTTAATTTTGGTTTTATGACCATGCGCTTTAGCAATATGATGTAGATGAGACTTTAAAGCGTGGTGAGAGGTATGATGATGTTTTTTATGACTTTTTGCTAAAGTTAAGTCGGTAAAAAGTAAGGAACTAACAACAAAAACTGCGCTGAGTAGATATGTC
>JAGVJZ010000005.1 GCA_020050845.1 Gammaproteobacteria bacterium | reverse complement strand
CTCTATTACTAAAAGTGGACTTTCTGAGCTTATCAAATGGCTTGAGAAAGACTGCGAACTTGCACTATATCGCGAGGAATTTCTTTTACAGTTATCGCTAAGTCAGCATTTGAGCACGTCGAAACTAATAAAAAAATTAAGCCACTATCAAGAGAGTGTTCTAGAAAAGCTTGCAAAGTTAAATAGTATTATTAAGCATATTAAAGTTGATCATGCTGGAAAAGCAGATCAGCAGTATTTATTGTTAACTTATGATCATATTAAATCTGTTCTTGAGTCTAAGTTAAAATGGTGTGATAAGACTGTAGCTACCTTGAATAATTTATAATCGTGATACTGCCATTCCCACAATTTTGCTCTAAATACCAGGACGTAGTTGAGACAGGTTAATCTCACGCTCTGACAGGATGGTATTCAAAAAGTTGCTTTTTGCTGCTGCCACCACATTCGCTTGATTATATTTGGTCATTGCAGCCTCCCCAAGTGATTCCCTAATCCCTGGGTTAACGACATAAGCCGTCAGTAAAGCTTGTGGCGAGTCATTAGATATTCTTTGCAAAGCAGCTGCCATTAATCCTTTTTGTCGTAAATCTGCTCGGGTCACGGTAATACTTTGGAAAGCTAATCGTTCATCTGAGGTCATACTAATTCCAACGACTGCACACAGAGCATTGTTGCTATCTCGTATCACATACAGTTTGTTCGAAGCAGACGCTAACAATGCCGCATGGGCACGCACTTCGGCTGAATCAATAGCATGATTCATAAGTTCCCATTGCTCAAAATGTTTCGGAAAGTTTGTTTTAATAAATACCGATAACTCATCTTTCGCAAGATTATTTAATTGAGGATTACTCATCTGCTCTAAAGAAAATTCTTCATGATCAACAGAAAACCGCTCAATATGGTCAGGTGTGACTTGAAATTGAAAATGAAATAAGCCCTCTTGATCGATTGCTCTTGGCGAGGAATCCAAAACTAAATGTCCTTCCTCATCAAAGTTATAGGCAAGCAATTGATTATTTTGACGAATCAATACATCAAAGGGCATCTGTGGGTCTTGGACATTATATTGGTCCTTATTTTGAGCTATTTCCCGAATAACAGCTTCGAGTTGTTCAGAGCTGATAGGATTGTGAGTCGAAAATAGCAAAACATTCTGCACGGGATGAAAATAAAAATTTAAACTCCCAATGACGTGTTGAGGCATATACAATTCCTTAACTTAATGAACTCAGGCTACGATATTATATTATATGGACACACCATGAACACCAAAGATATTCATTTCAAGAAAGCTGCCCAAGAACATCAGGAAACCATCTTCCAATGGTTAGATGAACCTCACCTGAAAGAATTTTGGGACAATAGTCAAGAACATCGAGATGATATCCTCAACTTCATTCATGGCAAGAAGCAACACTACTTCTATGGCACAACCCAATACTGGGTAGGTTACCTTGATGAACAACCTTTTTGTTTTATCTTAAGCGATCAAATTTTGCCTTCTCAAGAACTAAGTGATTTACATAAAGCCTATTTGTCGAAATCTGGCCACACTCTTACACTTGATTTTGGTATCGGTAATCCTGCTTTTTTAGGCAAAGGGCTTGCAGCCACAACGCTGCAAGCATTTACTACATTTTATCAGCAAAAGATCGACCCTAAAGCAGATACCTTTTTTATAGATCCTGATATTAATAATCCACGGGCCTTTCGAGTCTATGAGAAGGCGGGGTTCCATTTAGTTGGCGAGTATTTCATGAAAGGTGGTGCTTTTGAAGGACATAAAGCTTCTTTGATGGTGAAAACATTTTAAAAAAATTTGATACCGAGGAAGTTGTATCGGTATGATACGAGCCATTATTCACCTGTTAGTTAAGAGGTCTACATGTCAAAAAGAATAGAAACAGATAGCATGGGGCAAATTGAAGTACCTGCTGATCGCTATTGGGGCGCCCAAACGCAAAGATCTTTGCACCACTTTAATATTGGTCGTGATCTTATGCCACCCGAACTCATCAAGGCCTTTGCCATTTTAAAAAAAGCAGCAGCCCAAACAAATTTAGAACTTGGCAAACTTCAGGAAAAAGAAGCACATGCCATTATCGACAGTGCCGATGAAGTCATTGCTGGCAAATTAATGGATCATTTTCCATTGCGGGTTTGGCAAACGGGTAGCGGCACCCAAACCAATATGAATGTTAATGAAGTGATTGCTAACCGCGCTGCTGAAAAAATGGGCTATACCTTAGGTAGCAGAGAGGCTATTCATCCTAATGATCACGTCAATATGTCGCAGTCTTCAAATGACACTTTCCCAACTGCTATGCATATTGCCGCTTGCGAAGAAATAATTCATCGTTTGCTACCTGCAGTACGAGAGTTAAGAGATGCCTTAGCTAAAAAACAACAAGAATATAGTGACATCATCAAGATTGGTCGAACACATCTACAAGATGCAGTCCCTATGACGTTAGGCCAAGAATTTTCCGGTTATGTCGCGCAACTTGATCTGAATATTCACTTTATTGAAAGCACCCTACCCGCTCTGCAAGAGCTGGCACTAGGCGGCACAGCGGTTGGCACGGGCTTAAATACTCATCCCAAATTTGCCGAACTCGCTGCTAAAAATATCGCGCAGCTCACTGGTATTAATTTTGTTTCTGCACCTAACAAATTTGCAGCCTTAGCAAGTCATGATGCGATCGTCATGGCCAGTAGCGCGATCAAAACCTTAGCGACTTCTCTGATGAAAATTGCTAATGATATTCGCTGGTTAGCGTCAGGTCCGCGCTGTGGACTCGGAGAGTTAATTCTACCGGAAAATGAACCAGGTTCCTCAATCATGCCAGGCAAGGTCAATCCAACCCAATGTGAAGCACTCACCATGGTTTGCGTTCAAGTCATGGGCAATGACACTGCGATTTCTATTGCTAATTCCCAAGGCAATTTTGAGTTAAATGTCTTTAAACCAGTAATGATTTTTAATTTGCTCCACTCAATCCGCATCTTAGCCGATTCATGCACCTGCTTTAGAAAGTACGCCATTGAGGGCATGGAAGTTAACCGTGCTCGGATTGCCGCTAATGTTCGTGATTCACTAATGCTAGTGACCGCCCTAAACCCTATTATTGGGTACGATAAAGCTGCAAAAATTGCCCATAAAGCTTATATTGATGGCACCAATTTGAAAGATGCTGCAGTCTCTTTGGGCTATTTAACATCTGAAGAATTTGACCAAGCAGTACGGCCGGAGAAGATGGCTCATCCTAATGATTAACTGGCCATAGCGCTTATCATTCCCGCGAAAGTGCGTAGACGTCAACTTAAGCTTTTTTTCCCTTCTCCCACTTGTGGGAGAAGGCCGAAACCTCTCCCACAAGTGGGAGAGGGGATAAAGCGCTACGCTCCCAGGCTACAATAAAAATTCCGAATCTATGCTACGCTTATAACCTCTAACCAATTCGCCATTTAACAAGGAG
>JAGVJZ010000007.1 GCA_020050845.1 Gammaproteobacteria bacterium | reverse complement strand
CTTGGCCGCTGAGTGCTAGGGAAAAATGCTTAATTATCCAGCCAAGGATCTAGTACCTAAATTTGAAATACCTTTTAGTGAGTTGCTCTTCACATAAGATTGGTGCTAGATCCCTCGCATATGAGTACTGAGCATTCTACAAACTCTTAACAGCGAGGGACGACGACCAGAAGTTAAGCCTCCTGCTGCTCTCGAAGCTCTTTTGGCAAAGCAAAGACTATATTTTCTTCCCGGCCTTTTAATTCCGTTGAAGTTTTACCACCCCATTCTTTAAGCCGAGCAACCACTTGCTGCACTAGGATTTCTGGGGCAGAGGCTCCCGCCGTCACGCCCACGGTCGCTTTATCTTTGACCCAATTAATATCAATTTGGTCAGCGTTATCTACTAGGTAAGCTTCGCACCCTAAACGTTCCGCTAATTCTTTCAAACGATTGGAGTTGGAGCTATTGATGGACCCAACTACGATGACAATATCGGATTGGTTTGCGAGTTCTTTCACTGCATCTTGGCGATTTTGAGTCGCGTAACAAATATCTTCTCTTCTCGGTCCTTTTATCTCCGGATATTTAGCCCGAAGAGCAGCAATGATCCGGATGGTATCGTCTACGGACAAAGTGGTCTGAGTGACATAAGTTAGTTTTTGAGGATTTTTTACGGCTAAATTTGCGACATTTTGCTCATTTTCTATCAGATAAATACCACCTTCGGGGTTATCATATTGGCCCATAGTGCCTTCAACTTCTGGGTGTCCCGCATGACCAATCAAAACACATTCCCAACCCTCGCGACTATAGCGAGCCACTTCCATATGTACTTTGGTGACCAATGGACAAGTTGCGTCGAAAACTTTGAATTGGCGCAATTCTGAATCGGTTCTCACTTGTTGTGAAACACCATGAGCACTAAAAATCACAATCGAACCTTCGGGAATATCATCTAAATCATCGGTAAAGATTGCGCCTCGCTCACGTAATTTATTCACGACATATTCGTTATGAACTACTTCGTGTCTCACCCAAATAGGAGGACCAAAATTATCCAAAGCGCGTTCGACAATTTCAATAGCTCGATCAACACCGGCACAAAAGCCCCTGGGATTAGCGAGTAGTATTTTCACTTTTCTTTCCTCTAAAAATATCAATGATCAACATCAAGGCACCGACAGTAATAGCTGCATCAGCAAAATTGAAGATTGCAAAACTCCAGCCGCCAACATGAAAATGAACATAATCGATGACAAAACCATAGGCTATCCGATCGATTAAATTACCAATCGCTCCCCCCAAGATCAGCGCCAAACTGATTCCAAGCCAACGATTAGTGGCAGGTAGACGATATAACCAAACGCACAGTAACAAACTGATGACGACAGCTGTGGTGATAAAAAAGAGACTCGCCAAAGGACCAAATTCACCTAGAAAACCATACGCTGCACCCGTATTGTACTCGAGCGTGAAATTTAAAAAGGGTAATAATCGAAAAATACTATTGTATTCTATGTGCTGCACTATCAAGTATTTAGCCAATTGGTCTATGGCAATCACGCTTATCGATAGCCAAATCCAATGTAAGCTAGTTCTTTGTTTCATAACAACTGTTTCCAATTTTTCTTCCTTTTATCGTTAGGCAAAAACTCGCTCTTCTCCAGGACCAGAAATGTTAGTGACACAACGCTCACAGATATCTGGGTAAGTTGAAATCGCGCCCACATCAGGCCGACGATGCCAGCAACGCTGACATTTAGGGTATTCTGCAGGACTGACCACAATTTTCATTTCCAATCCTGAGGCAACTATGACCTCACTCTCTTCTGCTTCCGACTCTTTGTGATTCTCTTGATAATCATCCAATGAATGGATACTCGCTTCTGAAGTGATCAAAATAAATCGCAATTCTTGACCATATCGTTCTAATAAGTTCTGCAATTGCGAATTGCAATACAATCTCACATTGGCAGCTAAGGCCGAGCCAATGACGCCTTGATTACGTAGGCGCTCCAATTCTTGATTGACCAGTTCTCTGATTGCCATCACTTGCCGCCATTGTTCTCTAACGGTCACAGAGATATCTGCCAAATCGGTATACCAAGTTGCCAGGAAAACACTTTTAACAGGTTGTTTTGGTATGTACTGCCAAATCTCCTCTGCCGTAAAAGATAAGATTGGCGCCATCCAACGCACCATTGCTTGCAAAATATGGTAAATAGCAGTTTGCGCCGATTGCCGAGCATGGCTACCTGCCTTCGTGGTATACAATCGATCTTTAAGAATATCTAGATAAAAACTGCCCATTTCGATGGTGCAAAAATTATGAAGTTTTTGTGCCACTTGGTGAAACTGATAGCTATTGTAAGAAGCGATAATTTCTTCTTGGAGGATCAAAGTTGCATCAATGGCCCATTGATCCAGTTGCAACATTTCAGAAATTTCAACTTTATCTTGTGCGTAATCAAAATCATCTAAGTTTGATAACAAGAATCTGGCTGTGTTACGAATCCGGCGATAGGCCTCAGAAGCTCGCTCAAAGTTGTCCTTGGAGACAGTCATTTCGCCGCGATAATCAGTATTCGCAATCCACAAACGCAAGACATCTGCGCCGAGTTTATTGATCACTTCTTCAGGTGCAATGACATTTCCCACTGACTTTGACATTTTGCGACCTTCGGTGTCGACAGTAAAGCCATGGGTTAAGACTGCAAAAAATGGCGCTCGGTCATATATAGCGACTGAAGTTAGCAGCGATGTTTGAAACCAGCCGCGATGTTGATCGGAACCTTCTAAATAAAGATCGGCGGGTGCGCGAAGTTCAGGACGTTTATTAAGTACACATTCATGGCTGGTACCCGCATCAAACCAAACGTCTAAGGTATCTGTTACCTTATCGTAATCTTTGGCTTCTTCTCCTAAAAGATCTGCAGTAGTCAGTTCATGCCAAACTTCAATCCCCTTCTTCTCGACAAGTTGCGCTACCTTCTCCATTAAAGCTAAGGTATCCGGATGAAGTTCCCTGGTTTTTTTATGCACAAACAATGCAATAGGAGTATTCCAAATTCTTTGCCTTGAAATACACCAGTCCGGACGTTTTTCGACCATATCAGTGATTCGTACTTGACCCCAGTCAGGAATCCACTGGGTCTTCTTAATAGCATCCAAAGATTCTTCACGCAGACCATTTTTTTCCATACTAATAAACCACTGCGGCGTTGCACGGTATATCAATGGAGTTTTGTGACGCCAGCAATGCGCATAGCTATGAATAATTTTGGTTTCATGTAATAAATTTTGATGTTCCTTAATGACCTCAAGGATATGAGCATTAGCTTTGAACACTTGTTCACCGGCAAAAAAGGGCGTACCAGCAATGTATTTACCGCTGGCATCAACAGGGTTATCAATCGGCAATTTATATCGCTGTCCCACAATATAGTCTTCTTGTCCATGTGCTGGCGCAATATGCACCGCGCCGGTACCGGCATCTAAAGTGACATGATCACTTGATACCACAGGAACCTCACGCATGAGGAACGGATGGCGTAAACGAATACCTTCTAAATCTTCTCCAGAGAAAATCGCGTGTATCTGATATTCGGTAATACCACACCGGGCAGCGACCTGCTCTAAAAGTTCTTCTGCGATCACCAGCATGGGTGATATTGAATTTAAAACTTCGATAATGACATAACGATGGCCTGGGTTAAGTGCTACTGCCTGATTAGCAGGGAGTGTCCAAGGAGTGGTGGTCCAAATAGGGATCGCAATCTGCGGATCGACCAGGTTGATATTTAGTTTTTTAACTAACTCATTACCCTCTGCCACTCGAAAAAGCACATCAATGGCATCGCTTTCTTTATCTTTGTATTCGACTTCTGCTTCAGCCAAGGCAGAACCACAGGCGATACACCACTGCACCGGTTTGTGGCCTTGCTGGAGATGGCCATTAGCAATGATTTTTGCCAAAGATCGGATGATATTTGCTTCATAAATAGGATCCATGGTCAGATACGGGTTTTCCCAATCACCTACGACGCCTAAACGTATAAAATCAGCTTTTTGTAGCTCAATTTGAGACGCAGCATAGTCACGACAAGCTTTAATAAAATCTGTAGCTGTCACTTGTGAAGCTTTTACGATATTTTTTTCGACATTGAGCTCAATGGGTAGGCCATGGCAATCCCAGCCTGGCACATAGGGAGCGTCAAAATTACTTAATGTCTTAGATTTAGTAATAATATCCTTCAACGTTTTATTAATTGCATGTCCAATGTGAATACGACCATTAGCATAAGGTGGACCATCATGAAGAATAAATTTACGACGATCTTTACCAAGTTCGCGTAATTGCTGGTAAAGATTAATTTCTTGCCAATAAGCTAGAATGCCAGGTTCTCGCGCTGGCAAATTAGCCTTCATCGGAAAATCCGTTTTCGGCAAGTTAAGCGTATTCTTGTAGTCAGTCATGTTGTTTGCCTATGTCTTTGCTATTGAACCATTCACGAAAAAACAGGGAAGAAAGGAAGGTAATTATATTCTTTCTAGGCGCTGGAAGCTAACCTAAATAAAGGTGCTCCTCGTGTGAAATAGACCTTTGCGGGAAGAATCTTGAGTTTGGAGCTATTATTATTGCAACGGACTTTATCTAGGAGAGGAGCCATGATCAATCAAATCACTATTATTGGCCTTGGAATAGTTGGCAGATCAATTGCAAGCGCTATTAGACAATCTGATTTTACTCAGCGTATTGTAGGTTATGACTCTAACCAAGCAAATGTAACAGCTTGTCGCTCGGAAGAATTAGTCGATGACTGTCCTATACAAATTGAAAATGCTGTCAAATCAGCAGATATCATCGCCATTGCGGTGCCTTATGCAGAATATGAACAGATTTTTAGCCAAATTGCTCCTCACTTAAAAGCTCATGCCGCTATTACTGACATCGCGACTATTAAACAGCCCATTATCCAATTAGCTAAAAAAATATTGGGAGATCATTATTCCAATTTTGTGCCAAGTCATCCGATCATTAATCTCAATGAAACCCACGCCCTGATGGAGCCAGCATTATTTGCAGGCCGACCCATTATCGTCACCCCTTCAGAAGACACTGATGAAAGAGCGATAGACGCGATACGTTTATTTTGGGAAGCAATGGGTGGCGAAATTGAAATCATGCCTGCTTGTGAAAATGACGCCTTACTTGCGTCCACCTGTCACTTACCACAACTATTAGCATTTACCTTTATCAACAGTGTTAAAAATAAAGAAAGTATCCAACGCTACATCACCAAAAACTTTAAGGATTTTACCAGTATCGCCACCCATAGCCCAATCCTATGGCGAGACTTGTGTATCGCTAACCGTGAGGCAATCCTCAAAGAAATTGGCGATTTCGAAGTCAATTTGCAAAAAATGAAACAAATTTTGGAAGCGGAAGAAACAGATACTTTATTAGAACATTTTAGTGATGCTAAACAGATAAGAGAAAATTTGTAGCTTGACGGATGTCTTCTTGAATTTGAGTCTGTAAAGCCTGGAAATCCGCGAATTTTTGTTCGTCCCGCAACTTGTGCAGAAATTTCACTTTCACACGCTTACCATAAATATCTTGATCAAAATTAAACAGATGAACTTCCAAAAGAGGCTTATTGTGTCCAGACAAAGTCGGCCGAGTACCGAGATTGGCCACCCCTGTTAATGTTTGATCTTTGAGAACACCATCAACCGCCACTACAAAAACGCCGTGAAGGGGTATCGTTTTACGTCGTAAGTGAATATTTGCCGTTGGAAAACCGAGTAATCTGCCACGTTTATCACCCTGAGCGATGCGACCAATAATACTAAAATGATGACCAAGTAATTGTTCAACGTGTGCTAATTCACCTTCTGCGAGCAACTTGCGAATCCGGGTACTACTGACTCGCTCACCCTGTATGGTCAGAGTAGGAAGACAATCAGCAACAAATTGAAATTGAGTACTTAGTTTTTGCAATAGTTCAATATCACCAGCACGGTGATAACCAAACCGAAAATCATCTCCCACGAGAATAAAAGTCGGGCCTAGTTTTGATATGAGCGTAGCGACAAAATCTTCTGCTTCTTGTCTCGCTAAGTTCTCGCTGAAAGGAAGAACCACCACATAATCTATGGTCTGTTTTTCTAGTTCTTCAACTTTTTCTCTCAGCCTCATCAACCGAGCAGGTGGGTTTTCTTGATCAAAATATTCACAGGGCTGCGGCTCAAAAAGAATCACGGTAGTCGGTTTTTGTAACTCACGTCCTTTTTCCCTCAAGATGGAGAGTAACCGGACATGACCTAGGTGCATGCCATCGAAATTACCTATTGTGAGCACACAACCACGTTGTTGCTCTTTAATGTTATGCAAACCTCTAATTAATTCCATGGAGACTCAGCTTGACTCTTTTGTGGGAAGAGACATCATACGTTATGGAGTAGTATTTTTCTACGTCGCCGTTAAAAAGCTTGACACATCGCCCAGTTACCAGCATATTTACCTGTTTTACAGATTTAATAGAAATACCTGGAGTTTTATACAGTGGCTAACACAGCACAAGCTAAAAAAAGAGCAAAGCAAGCAGAAGAAAGTCGTCTGCACAATGCCAGCTTACGCTCTGCGATGCGTACTTGTCTCAAAAAAGTCTTAAAGGCTATCCAATCTGGTGACAAAGCTAATGCTCAAACTGCTTACAAAGAGGCGATCCCTTATTTGGACAGCATGGTTAACAAAAAAATCATTCACAAGAACAAAGCGTCAAGACATAAAAGCCGTCTTAATGCTCATATCAAGAATTTACCGTAGTCTGGGTGGAACCCAGGATTTTAGATTTTCCTGAGTTCCACATCATCCCCTCTACGATAAATACTTCATCACCTCATAACACAACTCATCAACCCCTTGCTTATTGACCGCTGAGATCAAAAAGACAGGCTTGCTCCATTTCAATTCGCGTACAATAGCTCGAGAGCGCTCTTGCGCTTCTTCTTCCGACAAAAGATCGCTCTTAGTAAAAACTAACCACTTTTCTTTTGAGCTCAGTTCTTCACTATATTGGGCTAATTCTGACCAAATAGCTTTAATTTGGACGACCGGATCTTCTCCTGAAATTGGCGCCAAATCTACGAGATGAAGCAACAGTCGAGTTCGGGCAAGATGTTTTAAAAACCGAATACCAAGCCCTGCCCCTTCTGCAGCCCCCTCAATGAGGCCTGGAATGTCAGCTACCACAAAACTTTTTTCCAAAGCTACTTGGACCACACCCAAATGCGGATAAAGGGTGGTAAAGGGATAATCAGCAACCTTTGGTTTGGCTTTTGAAATCGATCGGATGAAAGTAGATTTACCGGCATTTGGAAAACCTAACAGCCCAACATCAGCTAATACTTTTAATTCTAAGCGCAAATTACGTTGTTCACCGAGTTGTCCCTTAGTGATTTGACGTGGAGCACGATTGACGCTGCTTTTAAAATGAACATTTCCTAGGCCATGGTGGCCGCCTTTGGCAACGCAAAGCGTTTCATCATGGCGCGTAAGATCACCCAATAAATCACCGTTACCTTCATCATAGACCGTGGTGCCAATTGGAACTTTTATATAGAGATCTTCACCCTTAGCACCAGTACATTGTTTGCGCGCACCCTTCTCACCAGAATCAGCCTTGAACTGTCGAGTGAAACGAAAGTCTATTAAGGTATTGATTCCCGAATCAGCAATCAAGAAAATGCTACCGCCGTCGCCACCATCACCGCCATCAGGACCACCAAAAGCGATATACTTCTCACGGCGAAAGGTAGCCGCTCCGTCCCCGCCTTTACCAGCATCGACTCTGATTTTGGCTTCATCGATAAATTTCATGTTGCACCTTGAGTTACGGCAAAAAAAGATAGGCTTGCGCTTTAGAGCACAAGCCTATTGAAGAGGGTAAAGAGATTAAAGATTATTCTTCGGTTTGGATACTGACAAAAGTACGATCGTGAGCGCCTTTGCGTGCAAATACTACCAGACCGTCTGCTAATGCAAAAAGAGTATGATCGCGACCAAGACCGACGTTTTTACCGGCATGGAAACGAGTACCACGTTGACGTACTAAAATATTGCCAGCAAGGACTCGTTGGCCACCAAAACGCTTAACACCAAGGTATTTAGGATTTGAATCACGACCGTTTCGAGTACTACCACCTGCTTTCTTATGTGCCATGTTATCCTCTCTTACTTATGCTTGTCATTGGAAATACCAATGATCTTAACTTCAGTATAATTTTGTCGATGTCCCATTCTTTTCATATGATGTTTACGTCGACGAAATTTAATAATGTTTATCTTCTTATGACGTCCATGGTCAATAATTTCAGCCTTCACTTTGACCCCTTGCAGGAAGGGAGCACCTAGGGTGATTTTATCGCCATCTGCCAACATTAGAATTTGATCAAATTCGATCTCTTTGCCTGCTTCAAGGTCAATTGTTTCTAATTGTAAGACCTGGCCTTGGGTCACCTTATACTGCTTACCGCCATTCGCTATAACCGCGTACATCTTTTTAACTCCGAACTTTTCTGAATAAGCCGGCCATTTTACGTAATAGCACCCCCTGGCGCAAGTTTTCTAGAGATTTTTTTAAGGAATATGAAGATATTAGCGACAGATGAGCCATCTCTAGCCATGACTACTCACCCTAAAGTCAAAATGTGTTGAAAACGGATTAGATTTGCCAAAGATACCGTTGCAGCTGGGGGGTGTAGTTACCTCTAGCCTACTTGACAGGCACTAAACGAAGGCCTAGCATCGGCAGAAACCTAAATGGACATGAAGATGCTGGTCGAATCCTCAGAAAATCAACTAAAAAGTACGCCCATTGATCAAATCAAACAGCTAGTTTCAAACGAATTTGCTGCTGTTGATCGTCTAATTCAAGAACATCTTCATTCTCATGTTTCTCTGATCGAAGAAATCAGTCATCACATCGTCCAAAGTGGTGGTAAACGCTTGCGACCCTTAATTGTCTTACTGGTGGCCAAAGCTTTCAACTATGAAGGTAAAGATAATATCGCTTTAGCTGCAGTAGTAGAATTTATTCATACCGCCACATTATTGCATGATGATGTGGTAGACAACTCATCCTTAAGAAGAGGACAAGAAACCGCAAATATCATCTGGGGCAATGCAACCAGTGTTTTAGTCGGTGACTTTCTTTATTCAAGAACGTTTGAAATTTTAACGAAATTAAAAAATCTGCAAGTCATGGACTTACTCGCTAAAACGACGAATGCCATAGCGGAAGGAGAAGTCTTGCAGCTGGTTAAGCGCAATGACCCAACGGCAGATGAAGCGCATTACCTTCAAATCATAACCAATAAAACCGCCCGCTTATTTCAAGCGGCTGCTGAAGTGGCCACCTTAATCTGTGACCGCTCACCTGAAGAAGTCGAAGCCATGTCACGGTTTGGTTTGCATTTGGGCTTAGCATTCCAGCTCGTGGATGACGCACTTGATTTTATGGGCAATAGCGAAGAACTTGGCAAAAATATCGGTGATGATTTGGCAGAAGGCAAACCAACCTTACCCATTATTCATGCACTGCGCCATAGTAAATCCGAAAATAAAAAAATAATCGAAGAGGCTATTATTCAAGGTGCTGCTGACGAAAATCTGCCTAAAATTTTAAATGCAATCACCGAAGCTGATTCGATCAATTACACATTAAAACAAGCAGAATACCAAACCGAACTAGCGTTAACAGCACTTGAAGATTTACCTTGTTCTCCTTATAAAGATGCGCTTATCAAATTGGTGCACTTTTCACTTCATCGTAAATACTAATGAAACGTAGCCTGGGTGTAACCCAGGCTACGGTAATTAACTAGCCGCCAACATTTCCAAACCTTCGCGCTGCACCAGGGTTATTCGCAGCACCTGGCTCAAAAGCAGCTGGCGCTCTAAAGAAAAAACTACCACGAGTATGTGCTGCCGAAAATCTTTGTGGCTGATTAACAACCATCAAACGAGTATAATGGTTGTTAGTGACGACTCCTTTGCCATGATGATAACTTTGTGTGTATAACAAAAAGACATCTTCAAAATCGGGATCATTCTCTCTTTGATCACTAAATAATGCGAGTCCAAGCTCCTCATCATGCTTATAAACTACTAAATTCTTTTTCATTAGATGTGCTATGGCGTTATAAATACCAACTTCACTTTCTCGGGATGTTAACAATTTGCCTTTAACCGTCAATGCATCGAGAGCTTGATAAAAGGATCGATAGCAATCTGCATTAAAGCGCAGCGGATTATCCGTATTAGCAAAATGCTCTAATAGATAAACAATTGGACGAGAAGCCACCTGCGCTCTCAATCGTTCTTGCTCTTGTAAATGGGAACGCAACAACGTGATGGCTTCCTCTCTTGTTGTCCCAAGAGCTTGGAAAATACACTCACCCTCATCACTATTTGCAACCGGCACGACCTCGACAGGCCTTCCACGATAAAAAACTCGCTCACTGAAATGCTCAACCAACTCTCTGATAAAAGTTTGCCGATTTCTTGGAGTAGAAGAAAAAATTTCTTTAAGTTGTTCTTCATTAAGAGGTTGCAGCTGATTTGCTCGACGAATAATTTCAAATTGCTCAATCATTTCTGCTAGCTGTACCTTCTGCAGATCCAGCTGTGACTTAATTGCTTCTTGATGTTCTGGCTGTATTTCTTTGATTTTTTCTAGACTTTTCTCCATGCAAAATTTCATCAAATACAACAGCATCAATCTATTAGTATTATGTAGGTTATGTGGAGTTACATAATTCAATGCTAACAAACACTCACGAAGCAAGGTCAACAATAAATCCCAATACATGAAATCTTGATCTAGTTCCCAAAGTAACGTTTTTAGAATATTAACAAAATCGTGCGGTTTAAAATTTGCTAATTGACATAAAGCTCGAAGAGTATGTTTATTGGCAAACTCGAGATTGCAATTTAATAATTTTGCTGCAAGATAATATTTCTTTTTATTCACTAACGCGCTGGCATGCGCTTTGGCAAATTCGCTAGTTACGCCATAAGTTACCCAATTTTCTTCAGAACAAACATGTTCATGTGAAACTGGATCGATATTTGCCAAAAGCATTAAAGCCATTGGCAGAAGATCCATGTTTTTCTTTGCTAAAAGTGCCTTGATATCTCTAATGCTACTATAAAATAGCAAGCAGAGCGCAGACTCATTAACTTCATAAGCAAGAATCGCAGCAATCAACTTATCTTTATCTTCTAACAAATCATGCCATGACCTAACATTCCGATAATTTGCCATAATTTTTTGCAAGTAAGGCAAGCGCTCGTCCCCTTTTCGAGATGCCGCCTCACCCAAATATTGACGCATTCCTAATTTAACAATCTCATTAAATTTTTCTCTTATCTCTGATTTTTCTTGCTCTGTAGCTGATGGGTCGAAGGAAATAACCAAGAAAGAATATTGATTGAACTGATCTTGGAAATCTAATAAACGTTCTGGTGAAAGCAAAAAGATCATCAGTCTGTTGAAAACAATTTCACGCCAAAGATAATAAGCAGGCAGACGGTATCTCGCATTCACAATTTCACTATCGACGGCAACCTTGCTAGTCGCCGACAAAACACCATCATAATTTTTATTTTGAAAATGCTCTCGTATTAGATTACCGAGGAGAGCGGCTCTAACTCGATTGAGTGTGTCCTTATTTGGTTGATATCGCAAACCATCAAAGTTGTCGCAAAGATAATTTAGGATCACATCACGGTTACTATCTAACCAAATATGAGTGAGACTTGCTGCTACTTTAGTTAAGACATAAGTAAAGGCAGGTAGGTATTCGTGAGGACGGTGCACGGGGCAACTCTTTAACGTTTCAAGCACAGCAGGAGGGGTTTTCTCTAAAGAAACATTTTTAATTTGACCCTGGTTGTTATTGAAATAGAGCACATCATTTTTTACACCAGTAATCAAAACCATAGTCGAAGAATCTAGCTCAGCAGGAGCTTGCTGCCGCACTCTAATGCGACCTTCCTTAAATTTATTAAGAATAAAATAATTTTCTCCTACATAGAGCAATAACATTTCTTTAATTACCTGAATACTCTTAGTATCAATACTGGCTACATTGTGATCAACACTACTCAGGATTTCACGCAGAACTGTATGATGACAACAGCTTAAAGTTGACTTCATCAGGCTTTCGTTTTCAACAAAATATATTTCAGTCTTGTCCTCAGTAGACTTGATGCTGATTGTCATTGCGTACTCTGGCTTGAGTAATTGTGAGCGCGGCTGAACTTCACGAACAAATGAAAGTTTATATTGATCGATATTTCTGTGAAGCGCCAAGTATCTTTCGGCTAAGTGCATATCGTTGACAGCAACTAATAGTGCACGAGTTACTGCTTGTTCATAGGCAGATTTTGAGAATGCTCGATAGCCAGTAGTAAACCCTGCAACCATTCCACTAATTAGCGTCGCTGGCGTTTGTTCTCGTATTAGTTCTGGCAAATAAGTGACATTTCCAAACCAGTCTAATGCAGCGCTAAGCATTTCTTGACGATAATAATAACCTGCATCAACTATACTATCACCACGTCTTTGCCGAGAGCTTTCTCTCCATGAACTCCAGAAGTGATGAGCAGCGTTTATAAGGGTCATTACATTAGCGATAGTCTCAACTCTTCTCCCGGGTTTAGTCACTATCGAATGAAGCGCACGACCTACTGTGATCAAACGAATCGCATGATAGCCGTAGGTCTGTATTCTATTGCTAGTGGCAGGATTAAGATTTAAGAATCGCAACCCTCTCAAAGAAAGCTGACCTAACATCATCCCACCAGCAAAAGGTGAGCGCAAATCTTGCCATGAGCGAGTAAATAAATTTAAAACATCTGATCGCACTAATCCAAAATTTCCCTGTGGAAGACGTCTCAATACTTGCACTACAGTTGTTAAAATGGTCGGCAATACAATTTGAGTAGTATTGATTGCATCCAAAGCAATTTGCAGATTACGTTTCCTAGGGGTATCTGCCATCCGCTGCACATAAATATTAGCAAACGATTGCACCATCCCAACAAAATGATGAGTCACTTGAACTTCATGCTCATAGAGAAGTTTACTGTGCAACGCCTCCCGCTCAGGATCTGCTTTATAAGCGATTAGCTCACTGTGGGCTTTTGCTGAAAGGTAAAAATATCCCGAGCTTGACAATTCGTTTGCATGATCATTGATAGCAGTGGTCAAGATCTTTTCATCTAGCTCAACAAGTTGCCAACGTTCTTTGGTCAGCGGATCAGCTAAATTTGATTTTCTTGTTGTCAACTCCTTAAGATCTCGAGTTAAAGCGACCAAGCTTTTGCTTTGTTTCGCAGACTCAATTCGCTCAATCATTAATAAAATAATTTCTTGGTCTTGCGGGTTTTTTTCTAAAACATCCCTTAAATGGCTAATCGCCACATCGTATTGTTTTGCTGCAACTAATTGAATAGCTATTTCATAATTATTATTTTCGGTAAAACTAAGCTCTAAATGATTAACAAGACTAGGATCAGTTTCTGTTTTTTGAACAGCTTCTTTTAATTCCTGAATTGCCTTTTCTGGAGTATCCGCTTTCTTGCTAGAAAGAGCGTTTAATTTTTCTCGCAATTCATTAACTTGTTTAGGATCGTACGCATAGGGTAGCACTCTTGCGAATATTTCGTCTGCTCCATTAATGTTTCCAGAAAGAGCTAAAGCAACTGCAAATTTGGATACGTGTTGCTGCGCTTTACTTCGAATCAGTTCTTGAGGAAATGTAGTATCCTCATTTTGTTTGGGGCATCTTTGTTGCAATTGTCCTTCCCAAAAAGCGCAATCCTGATTTTCATTAGCTTGCATGAATGTAACAGCTTCGGAGATAGAATGAATGAACTTGGATTGCCCTGGAGCCATTGCAGACAACTGGCTAGTCAGCGGACTAATGGCATCATAGTTACTTTGTGCAATTAACAGTGAGACTTCCTCATAAACTCTTCCAGGTCCTATTAAAAGCTCGAGTTGGTTGATTGGAGTTCTTTTATCTTCTGAAATTGCCTTTGAGCTCCTCATCGCCTCTAACCAGAAACTTGCTCCTTTGTTTAAATTGAGCTTTAACTCTCTAACTTTTGCTACCATACCTTTATGCGAATCATCATCCGATAGGTGCTTGTCGTATTGTTCAAGCAAGCTTTCAGCGCTATCCAATTTGCCAGCGACAAGCTCCTTGTAGACACCTTGCATAATAAAATAATCAAAACCAGCACGAAGTATTGCTTGCTGCTCAGGCGCATAGAGATATCGCAATATATTTAAGGAACTTAAGCTTTCAAACCAATGAGACAGTGGTTTTTGATCGCCGTCTTTAAATTGTTGAAATAATTTAAGATTACTACCATCATCCAGCGGAATTCTTTGATTTCCTTCCTTTGAATAACCGTTCACCACCTCAACAAGTTTGGCACGAAACGCTCGCAATGCAGCGATACGGCTAGACCATGTAGTTTTATCCACCTCCTTACTACTATTGATATTTTCCGGGCCATGCTTCGGTGCATGTTTCAATCGATGATTAAACTCAGGCAAAAGCTGTTCATCGATATATTTTACTAATCCCAAAATTGCTCCGACAGGATTCTCTCCAGAGCCAATGATTTGATTTGTGCGAACAATCCCTTTCTCAAAATTGGTAAGAAGTCTCTGTGCAGTATTATTTAAGATGTGTGAACCACAATCCAAAATGGAAAACGATTGAATAGCGTTCACTTTATAATATGAAATTTGTGACAACCGAAAAACTAAGTATTCAGCTTTTTTGAAATTCCCCATATTACAATGTATGATTGCCTTGCGGTAAACAAGAGAACGTAATGCTTCAAGCTTGGTCACATCTTTATCTGTTAACGCAACCTGCAACTTAACACCCATAACATTAATTTTTCGTGCTGTAATACGCTCACACTTTAAAATTAACTCTCTGGATGTTTTGTCTTCGTTATCCTCAAGACATTTTAAGTAGACCTGCCTTAATTCTAATGAGTGCTTTATTTCGCCACATTGTTTGAGATTAACTAAATAGGTCCGATGCCGTGTATTATGAGTATGATAAGATTTAGAGTACATGCCATGTGAACGGTCTGCTCGTCGATATTCATGATATAGCCCTACCCTTAAATCATGTGCAACGAGATCTATTTTCTTAACGATTTTGTAGTAATCACCACTATGGGTCATTTTGTTAAAATCTAATTTTTTTAGACCTTTAAACATTGCTTTGAGTTCTTCTTGAAGCTTCAAACATTCTTGTTGTGAATGCTTAAGCATTTTCTTTAATTTGTGCTCTTGCCGTTTAAAGTAAAAGTCAGCAACTTTGAATCCTGCGTACACTACCGCTGCTAAAGCGATAAAATAAGGTGCAGCGGCAGACAGAGCACTAAGCGCCTCAGTAGAAAGTCCAATTTCACAACTGACAACAACACCTCCTTCTCCAATCGTGAAACTTACCGTACCGCCCGTTGCTAGAGTAAGCGCCATTCCTGTGCCTGCTTGGCTGGCAATAACCGAATACTTATTTCCTTCTTCTTTCGGAAGCAAAGCCGTATCCTTGTTAATCGGTCTAAGAGACATTTGTTTAGCGTCGTTACTCCCCATAACCCAAAAGCGCTGAGTTTCTTTTTCGGTTTCAAAAGTAAGAGTGCCCTGAACATTGGCTGTGCTCGCAGTAGCCGGGTTAGTAGCTAATTCTTTGGCATCAAATTTAAATTCGACATTTGCTATCGCTTCCGCTGCAGGTTTGTGAGTATAAGTAACTTTCGGAATACCGCTATTTTCGGTTTGAGCAGCAACAGGATTTCGTGGTTCAGAGATAGGGGAGCTTGTTGTTTGAGTAATATCCCCATCGATTGGATAAATGATAGGATTTGGCTGCTCTAAGCTAAGATCAACAGGAAATACCGGTAACTGCGGTGTCGAAGCTTGCAAACCCTTTTGATATTCAGGCGTACTTTCGGCTAGACCATTCATAAACCGCCTAAAATGTGCCGGCACATTGATAAAGCGCAACAACTTTTGCACGTACACGCCATCTGCCACATCAGGATGAGCAATTGGATTTTCTGCATAGAACTGCTCCAACATCTCTCGGTATTCTAACGGGCTGGCATTACGTCGTTTTAATTCATCGATTTTTCCATTTAGAGGTTCAATTGCTTTTCGATAAGCTTGCTCGAGATCTGGACATTCTTCTGCAATGTGCGTCATTGCGCCTAGTGCTAATGTGGGCCACCCGCCTGCACAATAAGCTATTCCACCCCACCAGGCACTCTCCACTGCAATTCGTGAACTGCCGCGCAAAAATGCAGCGGGAACAGGACTATAAGGATAAGCTTGTTTTGCAATATCCCATTCTTGCGAAAAAATATTTCCCGCATCTACAACATTGCCTACCACATTAAACAACTTGAATCCCGTTCGCGCAGCAGCTGACCATTGAAAACCAGGAAATTGATTGAAATTTTGGGGACCATGCGTCTTATAAATTGCTGGATTGCCTAAGTCAGGCACAGTCACCACTGTTGATTGCTGTAATTTGTCATAGTAGCTACGAGTATTCGGTGCCAATTTTAACGTTGATGACGGATAAAGAAATTCACATTGATTAAAATGAGCTGGGAGCTCCTCTCGAAACCTTGCAGCATTAGCATTAAGCAAACCTTTAACTTGTTCACTTGAAAGTGACGGATATTGGGCACGGATATCTTTTGCAACAGCAAGCAAACGAAAATTTTGACCCTGAAAAAGCTGCGCTTCGTGCTTACGAAGCAAACCATTAACAAATACCCCTATGTTTTCCTCTGCTGGTAATAATGCTTTTAAATCATTTGCGATGCCTTTAGCAAAATATCTAGTAGGCCTACGAAATAGTAATTCCTCAGCAGAGGGTAACGTGGAATGCTTTAATGGAATATCAAACACACTGTTGATATTATTTGCCGCCACGTGTTTTCGAGCATCCACAAAGTAAGTATCAAGCTGAACTCGAGGATAAGGACGACCCAATAGCATTCTATGCCGAAAAAAAGAAGGATCACATAAATCCCCCGGCAATAGAATGGAATCCATATTAAAGCCAAAACGCGTAGCTATTCGGAAATTCTGCTTAAACCAATAATGATGCCCTAAAAACTCGTGACTCAAATGAGATTGCACTGCATCGAGATTAAAATTTTTGTCGTTAATATGAACATGAATTTGAATGCCATCGTATGGCAAGCGTTGCGCACGAAATGGCAGCTCATGAGATCCATTTTGTAGACTCAACCGTAGTTTTGGCGAATAAGACCAATTAGCAAAAGAATCCGGTCTATGGTTATCGGTATGAAAAAATAGCATTAACCCTTTGTGCCGAGCCTCATGAAGTAAACTATCGCGAAAACTTGCAGGCAAAGAACGATAAACGACATTGCCATAATGTGCTGCAGGTCGACTATCTGCATAAAAAACACCTTGGCCTGTATAGATATATTCGATGTTATGGTTACAAAAAGGATTCTCTAATTTAGTAACAGGTAATTCAAACGGCTCAATCATGGTAACTCCATTAACTGGTTTGGTCATTTTGTTGAATGACAATTTTCAAAACCAAGAAAGTTACCAGAAAATCAAACAAAATAAATTGCGTATTTGAGCGCGAAAATTGAAACTTTTGAAAACATTTTGCATCTCTTAAGAAATTTATAGAAAACAACTACAAATCCGGACTTTTCCTAATTAACTCACTCAATGCCAAATTGCTGAACAATTAATAAATTAATCTTTAGCAAGAACTCAGGAAGTTTAATTTTAATCGTCTGTATGATTCGGGAGCGGGAACGAAAAAGTGTCAACCACATTTATCGACGTTCCCGTTGTGCTCGATTTTATCCCTTAGATAATTATAGTCTTTGGGCTGGCCTTATAGCGGACAACAAATAGCCATTGGCTAATACTTGCCATAAAACACCAGGCCTTATAATCTTGTTAAATTATTTTTTTAAAAGGTTAAGTCTAAATGCTTACGCTATTGATCACCTGTTTAGTCGCTGGAGGAACCGGCGCAATTTTGCAGGGTATGCTTGGAATTGGAACAGGAGTTATCATTGTACCCATCTTGACCTTAATTTTGCCCCAGTATGGAATTGAACAAGATATGGCAATCCATGTGGCCATCGCAACTTCTATGGCTGCAATAGCAACGAGCTCGATAAGCGCTTTGCTTAGTCACCACAAATATCAAAATATTAACTGGAGAATTTTCAGACGGATCATACTCTTCAGTATGCTGGGCTCTTGTCTTGGAGCACTCGGAGCAAGTCATCTGCCTAGTCAGTTGCTTAAAGCAATATTTGGGATTTTTTTATGTCTTGTGGCAATCTACATGCTACTAAAAAAACAACCCAGCGAAAGAGATACTTACGATTCCAGTATCCCACTTCCAACGTTAGCGACCGGTGGAGTAAGTATAGGAATAATAGCCAGTATCATCGGGTCTGGTGGTGGTATTTTAATGGTTCCTTTTTTGCATTCTTTGAAATTGAAAATGCGCTATGCCGTAGGAACGGCAACACTTATTGGATTTCCTGTCGCCGCGATTGGCAGCCTCACCTATATTATTACCGGCCTGTTAAGAATGCCGTCCAACACAAACACAATTGGTTATTTACACTGGCCTTCATTTTTAACGATTGCAATCGCAGGTTTACTATGCGCTCCACTGGGCGTAAAACTATCTTCTAAATTACACACGAAGCTATTACAACGATTATTTGCTGTTTTAATTATTTTTATCGGAATTAGAATGATAATGAGTCTTTAAGGTAACCTAATCTTCATCCAAAGTGATTTTAGTTTCATATTTAATACGACTCAAACAAAAGCTACTATTAAAACTCTTGATATTTAATTCATTCGCTAAAACTTTACGAGCGAATTCATTATAGTGGTCCATATCAACTACATTCACCACTAAAAGATAATCCATATTTCCAGAAACAAAGTAACATTGTAATACTTCATCATGCTCAAGCATTTTCCTCTCAAAATGAATCAAGAGATCTTCTCGAAGTTTTTCAACAATTACCCCAACAAACACAATAAGATTTTGACCAACTTTGAATGGATCAACTAACGACACGTCACGGGCAATATAACCTTCATCCCGTAATCTTCGCACTCTACGTAAACAAGGAGGCGGCGACAGACCAATACGATCCGCAAGCTCCAAATTAGTAATTTGATTTTCCTCTTGCAAGATATTCAGGATTCGACGATCAATTCTATCCAAAGGTTCGCTTGCTGCCGGGGATTCTTGGTAGATTCCCTTGGCTTTCTTAGCTTTAATGAGCTTCTTTTTCATAAAAATCACTTTCAAGTTAATTTTTTTAAAAAAATTACTTGGATTGTAGATTTATTTTTCATGGATTACAAATTGTTATGCTTAGGAGCATGGAAGTATTTCCAATTCTGAATATCAACAAATTGCAGAAGTCTCTAAGCGAACAGCTACAAGGGAGCTGAATGAGCTAAAAGAAAAAGGAGTATTAGTCTCAGAAGGCACTACTGGGCGAGGAATGATATACCGGTTAAACAGCTTTTTTTAATTGAAGAATTAACGAATACACTATTTTGAATTACTTGCCAGGTGAGTATGCTGATTATTGCTACTTGATAATAAACAGTTTTTTAATGTGCTCAAACAAGACACGAAGAGAGCTTTCTCTGAGCTATTGTCATTATCAAGCCTCGAATTTAGCGTAAGATAACTTTGTATTTCATTCAAGACAATTTCGTATGTAGGTTTATATTTAATTTCAATAAACATTTTAAGACCAATTGCTAACCTAATAGAACTTTTTCTTTCTGCAGCTGAAAAAAAGTGAGTGGAGACTGCAATCTTGTCATGTATATGCATCCATAAAGGAGTGTTATGATCAATGAAACTTTCCAATATAGCTATCATTCCTTGAAGCACATTATTAGAAATTACGAGAGTTGACATCGAAGCTTGCCATTCACCAGGCGATCTCTCGGATTGTACTGCTGGAGATCTTTCTAAATCAGCGCCATTCATTTTCATTAATGCAATCAATGATGCAGGCCCTGTATGTAATGCTACGTCCAAAGATGAGACTCCCGAAAAGTTACAAAGATTCACATCTGCACCCTCACATAATAATTGACGAACGCATTGTGTAGATTGACTTTCAACTGCAAAGTGTAGAGGACTTTTACCCGATGTTGGTCCCTGAGAATTTATAAAAAAGGAAGCTTTATGGGTAGCAAAAAATTGCTGCAACCACAACTCATCTTTTTGTTTCGATCTCAATCGTAGCTCTTTTCCTAAACGGACACCTTGCTGTAACTGTACTTTTTTTAATAACGGTAGTAAATTTATAAAACGTCTTTGTCTCGGATGAGAATAATCCTCTGATAATTGTTTAATTAAGATCACTGGATAATTTCCCTTTGCATCTTTAAAAAAAACATTTGCATCTGAAAACAACAAAAGACGAACTATATCATGATGTGCCAGTTGACAAGCCAATAGCAAAGGAGTATTGCCCTCAAAATTAGGTAACTGAACATTAGCATTAAATTGAACTAATAAATTTACCACATGAATATGGTCATACTGTGTGGCAAAATGTATTGCTCTATTTCCAGTCTTTTCTCCACCAGCATCTAACAAAAAGTGACCATTGAAAGAGGAAGATATTATTCGGTTTATATTTTCAACCTCACCTCTTGCCGCAGCTAGACGAAGTGCCTGACCCTCTTTTTTAAGGTATTCAACTTGATTTTCTTGAAGCTCACCGACCACTTCTTGCGGCAACAAATTTTTATCGGTATGACGTAAATTTTCAATCATTTTAGTTGGAGTTTCTTTTTGTTCATTTTCTGCAGCCAACCAAGCTTTGGCGTTAATAAATAAATTTATTAATTGTGTATTCTTTTCTCTGCAAGCGATATGAAAGGGGGTATCTCCTTTTTTATCCTGGGAGTTAGGATTGCTACCATGACTTAGTAAAAGTTCAGCGCAATCTTTATGATTATTTTTAACCGCAAAATGTAGTGCAGTTTTATTAGATTCTTCTCCAGCCTGATTAATAAATCGTAATTTATCCTTATGCTTGAGTATCTTCTCCAACAAATTTAGGTCACCTCTTGCTGCAGCTAAACGCAAATGATAACCTTGTGCAGCCTCACAAGCTGCAGTGAATTGAGAGCTAGTACCCATTGTATCTGCAAAATCAGCTGGGGTTTTTAATTTTGAATTAACGGCAGTTGGATCTGCCCCCTCCTTAAGTAACGCTAAACAACTGGTAAAATTTGATAGTGCTACAGCTAAATGCAGCGGCGTCTCGAAATTAAGATCTTCAAAACGCTGATTCACATTTGCCCCACCCTTAACAAGAAGAGGAATAGCTCTGTAATTATTAAAAGCAACTGCAACTCGCAAAGCTGTCTTCTTGTCGTCATCTAACGCATTAGGTGAAGCACTCTGTGTTAAGTAAAACTTAACCGCTTCATTACAGTGCGCTTTTATAGCACTAGACAGTGCGTTTGCACCATCAATACCTGATAGATTTAGGTTAAAATTTTCTAAAAGTCGTGTGACCGAAGGATAGCAAACGGCCGATTTGAAAGTAGGATTAATTTGAGGTTTATCTGAAACATTATAAATTATTATTTCAAAAGGATAAAAGGTCGACAGGTCTTTCATATCCAAGTCAAAGGTCTCTAATATTTGGACAATTAGAGCCACAACTTTAGTTAATTTATATTCACCTGTTTTTGAATTGGAGTCATAACAATAAATTTTCGAGGGGGTCTTTTCAAATGTTCCCACTACGTGTCTCTTTCTCGAAAGCATAATAAGCTGGCCAGGAAAAATTGATTCCTCTAATATTTGATAAAGTTGTACACAGGAAAACAATCCACCTATAGAAAATGCTATATCTATTTGTCGATCGTACGTATCGGATAATGCACAAAATGCAGCAGACTGCCTATCTACACCATTTAATTCAGGATGTTGCAAACAACGTACTAAAGAGATGAAACGATTAGTTTGGATATTATCTTCGCTTTGCGGCGAAAGTTCACTTTTCTCAAAGCTAGTTAATGGTGATTGGTGAGCCGATATTTTTCTTAATCTTTGAAAAAACCATTTCCTATCATCTGACATTTCTTTATTACGATTTTTTTGTAAGCTTAACCAACATGCATAGAGATATAAAGCGGTGAATCCATGGCAATGCCCATCTTCGAACGTTT
>JAGVJZ010000019.1 GCA_020050845.1 Gammaproteobacteria bacterium | reverse complement strand
TTTCCGCGAACTTTTCAATAAGACCAATGGCCAGCAAGGTTTTGTTAGTTTGGAAGTCAACCCGAAACTTGCTTATGACACCGAAGGCACCATCAAAGAAGCTAGGCGGTTATGGCAAGCATTGAATCGCCCTAATGTCTTCATCAAAGTTCCTGCTACTAAAGAAGGTTTACCTGCAATTACGCAACTGATCTCTGAAGGAATTAATATCAATGTCACTTTATTGTTTGGTTTAACTCGTTATAAAGAAGTTGCACGAGCGTATATTTTGGGAATTGAACAGCGGCTTAAGGCAGGGAAACCTGTTAAGCAGATAGCGTCTGTTGCAAGTTTTTTCTTAAGTCGTATTGATGTCTTACTCGATCCAATTTTTGAACAATACTCAATTGAAAATTTATCAGAAGCTAATTTGGCAAAAAAATTACAAGGTCAAATAGCGATAGCTTGCGCCAAAATTGCGTATCATTTATTCAACGAGATTTTCAATGAACCCAAATTCAAACAGTTGGCAGAGCAAGGTGCTCAGCCACAAAAAGTTTTATGGGCAAGTACTAGCACGAAAAATCCGCAGTATAGTGATATCAAATATGTTGAAGCACTGATCGGTCCTACAACAGTAGACACGTTACCACTTGAAACGATTGAAGCTTATCGAGATCATGGCGATCCTAAACTGCGTTTGACAGACGATCTTTCAGAGGCAGTTCATTATTTTCATGAGTTGTCGAAGTTTAATATCGATATGGAGCAGGTATCCCAACAGCTCGAAGAAGAGGGTGTTGCAAAGTTTGCTACGGCCTATGATAAACTCATTAGTACTTTAAGCCAAAAAGTTAAAGGATGACCATGGCGATTCAATATTCAGCTGGTAACCTCAATGAAGCAATCAATACAGAAATTGCTAATTGGGAAGAGGAAAATAAAATTCAGCGTTTGTGGCAAGGCGATGCCAGCCTATGGACTAACAGTGATGAGAGCAATTGGTTAGGTTGGCTAGATGTTCCAGCAGAGCAACAAGAAATACCACGCATTGATTCACTTACGAAAGAAATCGCTCAAGCAAAGATATCAGACATTGTTTTGTTGGGTATGGGTGGCTCTAGTCTTTGTCCCGCTATGATGGCAGAAACTTTTGGAACACTTGCGGGCTTTCCAAACTTACATATATTAGATTCGACAGATCCGGTGCAAATTCTGCATCTTGAAGAAAAAATCAACTTAACATCCACGATTTTTATCGTTTCCAGTAAATCAGGTAGCACCTTGGAACCGAATATCTTTAAAGCTTATTTTTATAAACGTTTACAAGAAGTGCTAAATCGATCGCAAGTGAGTGATCGTTTTATTGCAATTACTGATCCCCATACTTCCTTGGAAAAAATAGCAAAGCAAGAACATTTCAAAGCGCTATTTTATGGCGTCCCTTCTATCGGTGGTCGCTATTCGGCATTAACTAATTTTGGTATGGTCCCGTCGGGTTTAATCGGAATCAATATTGTTGAATTTTTAGAACATGCATTAAAGATGCGACAACTTTGCCTTCCAGACCAGCGGATAACAGAAAATCCAGGTGCTTTGCTGGGGATTATTTTAGGTACTTGTGCCAAATACGGCAAAGATAAAATGACCTTTATCATTTCGCCTGGTATACGTTCACTCGGAGATTGGTTGGAACAATTACTCGCAGAATCAACCGGTAAAAATGGCAGGGGAATGATCCCAGTATCCAATGAGCCCTTAGGGCCGCCCTCTGTATATCGTCAGGATCGAACTTTCGTCTATATTCGGTTAAATGACGCTCCTGACCCAAATCAAGAAACTACTGTTGATCAATTAGAAAAGTTAGGTTTTGTTGTTGTTCGACTCAATCTGCCAAATAAAATGCATTTAGGTGCGGAAATGTTTCGTTGGGAAATTGCTACGGCAGTGGCTGGTAGCATTTTAGGAATTAATCCCTTTAACCAACCCGATGTTGAAGAAAGTAAAAAATTAACATTGGAGTTGGCGAATCAATATGAAAAGACAGGAAGATTATCTGCAATGGAACCTTTCTATTCTAAAGAGGGTATCGCGTTATTTGCAGACCAAAAAAATCAACAAGAAATTACTCAGTTTTTAAATAAAGATGCAACACTGGAAAATTATCTTGAGGCTCATATCAATAGAATAAAACCAGATGATTATTTTGATATCTCAGCATTTATTGAAATGTCATTAGAGCACACTGAATTGTTACAACAAAGCAGAGTTGCAGTTCGTAATCAGAAAAAAGTTGCCACCTGTTTAGGTTTTGGACCTCGATTTTTACATTCCACAGGACAAGCCTATAAAGGCGGACCTAATTCGGGCGTTTTTTTACAAATTACTGCCCATGAAGTGCCAGATTTAAAAGTTCCTGACCATCATTATACCTTTGGCTTAATCATAAAGGCACAAGCAGAAGCTGATTTCACGGTACTGTCGAAACGTTCGCGTCGAGTCTTAAGAATTCATTTTGAAAAGGATCTCGTTGATGGTTTAAAACAATTGGCAGCTTGTCTTAAAAAACTTGGATATACAGTCGAATACTCAGATGGCTAAAATCTATCAACTTTGTATTAACGAAGCGCCTCCGATTAGCCACTATGGCTATATAGGAGATTGCCATTCTAGCGCTCTAGTCTCAAAGTCAGGATCCATCGATTGGTGTTGCATGCCACGCATTGATTCTGCTAGCTGCTTCGGTCGACTTCTAGGATGGCAAAATGGTGGCTATTGCCAAATTATGCCGTCAGAACCTTTTGAAGTGTCACAAAGTTATATTGATGGCACGATGGTATTGGTGACACATTTTAAAACTGCGCAAGGTGAAGCTAAGCTTTATGATTTTTTTCCAATGCGAAGAGGGGGCGCCTATGAACCTTATCAACAAATCATCCGCATTGTTGAGGGTATAAAAGGTCAGATCGAGTTAGATGTCAATATAATGCCACGTTTTGATTATGGCGCTGTCAAACCCTGGTTAAGACCTTATAAAAAAACTGCTTATATGGCTTTAGGTGGTTCTCATGGCTTACTTATTTCTAGCGATACCAAGCTAACTTTAGAGAATTACGATCATATTAGTTCAATTATTAATACTGTCCCTAATACCAGAACCTACTTTTCATTGTTGTACCGAATGCCACAAGAACTGGATGACCTATTAGTCGAAGTTCCTTCACTAAACGAGTTGGATTACCGTTTAGATGAAACGATACTATGGTGGCAGACCTGGACGAACCAGGGAAAATTCAAAGGCCCGCATGCAACTTACATCAAACGCTCTGCGTTAGTATTAAAAGCACTTTCCAATGCACCTACTGGAGCAATTGCTGCAGCGCCAACCACTTCATTGCCAGAAACCATCGGTGGGGTGCGTAATTGGGATTATCGTTTTAGTTGGATTCGCGATTCCTACTTTTCAGTTCGGTCCTTGGCCAGACTAGGTTTTCATAATGAAGCAGATGACTTTCGACGATTTATTGAACGCAGCAGTCATTGTAGTCCTTCTGGTTTACAAACGATGTTCGGTGTCTATGGTGAGAGGATGTTACCGGAACGGGTAATAACAGAATTAGAAGGTTATCGTCTCTCAAAACCGGTTCGTATTGGTAATGAAGCGTCCACTCAACTGCAATTAGATATGTATGGGTTACTCATAGATTTAGCTTGGGCATGGCATAAGAAAGGCTGTTCTCCTGATACTGATTATTGGAGCTTTCTAGTTGATACCATCAACTTGGTACTGACGAAATGGCGAGAACCAGATTTTGGTATTTGGGAAGTCAGAAACGTGCCATTTCATTTTGTTCATTCTAAGATGATGTGTTGGGTCGCGCTTGATCGTGGTATTAAAATGGCCAATGATTTAGGATTTGAAGCTCCCATTGAACAGTGGCAGCAAGCACGAAAAGAAATTCGTCAGGCGATAGAGACCAAGGGCTATGATGCGGAACGTGGCGTTTTCATTCAGGCTTTTGATACTAAAGCGATGGATTCTGCGTTATTGCTTTTACCGATCTTTGGTTTTATCAAATTTACTGATGAAAGAATGGTGAAAACTGTAGCGCTAATTCGGGAAGAATTAGAAGTAGGGGGACTGCTACGTCGCTATGCAAGAAAACACGATAATATCCCAGGCGACGAAGGTGTCTTTTTAGCCTGTTCATTTTGGCTCACCATTTGTCTTGCCGAACAGGGCGAGCTCAGTGAGGCACAGAAAGTATTTGACTTAGCGATCTCCAAGTGTAATGAACTCAATCTACTTTCTGAAGAATATGATGTTGGCCGTGATCAAATGTTAGGCAATTTTCCGCAAGGATTTACCCATTTGTCTCTAATTATCGCAGCGATTGCGTTATTCGAGGCAACAGAAGTAGCTGGCAAACGTCAAAAGTATTAGCCTACATTTTGAATGGGGTGTATGAGTTATCCTCATTCATATTGATATTGTGACGCGCTTCTAAGGCATTAAGAATGGTATCTTTAATGTTGTCACGAAAAAGAAAGCCACGTACCACAGCAGGGTGTCCTTGAAGAAAATAAAGCTCAATATAGCTTGTGACTGGATTTGTGCCGCTACCTAACCCGTGATGTCTGGAAGGACTTGTTCGCTTAGTCATTAAATAGTTTTCAGAATTGGGACCAAACTCATCGTGAAAATATTTCATTTCTTTAATAGTTTCATTATCAAAAGGTTCAATAGCGATCAAACAGTAATCGAGGTTTTTGGGAGCTTCGGGTGGGCTCTCTTTAGCCGGAACAAGTATATAATTCATTATTTACACCATTAATTTAATGCTAATTAACATTAATATATATTAAATATTAATATTTTCAAAGTAGGAGCTAAAATAATCAATCGCCCAAGTAATTAACAACAACCTCACCATAGGGCAATACTAAATCGGCAACAATGTGAAAGCTCGATAATACCTTGCGGACCGGAAAATTAGCAACTGGGGCCATCGGATGGTATTGCAGATCTAAAGAACAGGGTCCAGTCCAAACCCCTTTAATATTAATATCTTTCAGGTAATAGCGAACTAATTCACATATTCTAGGCGAGCCATTGACGTGTGGAATGATTTTTAACAGGAAATTAGGCGCTTCAAAGGTCTTACTGCAGACTTCCTTGGATAGGGTCTCGAATTTGTAACCCATAGTGCCTGTTGCGATCCGCATTCCGCCATAATCGAGGGTACCCGTTAACATACTTCTGCAAGCTTTAAAGCCAGGCTCGCCATATCTTCTTGGAAAACCCCAAATTTCACGGCCTCCAATGACCGGAACAATGACATTGGTATACATGGCATGGATATAGCTGCCTTCCTCCCATTCATAAGTGACCGGTATGATCTGGCTAACCTCTTGATATTCACTAAAACCCGTAGAGCTTGGAATTCGAATAAATTCAAATTTAACGATCGGACTTAACATTTCTAAAGGCTCAGGAATAATCTTCCGAATTGCTTCAGAATCCGACTCGTAAATAATGACAAATATTTCAATATCTTGGTAATAATAGGGTCCTTTAGGATATGCCGGACTATCGATTGGCATGCTAAAGGCGTTCTGCAAAAGGGTCTCTCTATCCATAGAATTCTCATAGCTTACTCGTTATTAAAAAAGCATAGCAGAGGTTAAGAGTTTTTTAATATTTGCTTGCTAAAGTTATCTTTGATTCAGCCTTTCAACAATATAAAAATATACTAATAAAACCTTAATAATTACCACTTATAATTAATACTGAAGTGTAATTTTATTGGGGGTCACCCATGCGTTCCGAACCCAAACATTCAGCTAAAGTAAAAGCCGCATTAGCTACGGCAAACAATTATTTCGATGAATTACAGCGTCAGCTTTTTGAGATTATTAGCCGACACTATGCTAATCCTGCGCGTTATCCTAGCCAGCCTTCTGTCACCATTCGTGAGAATACGCCTGAGGAAAAAGAATATCCAGTTTTTAGCCGATACTTCAAAGAAGATAATCTCGTGAAGCCTTTTGTTTCCTTTCCTTCCCCTGAAGGATTAACTGATCAAATCGTAAGACACTTAAATACTGTTTCGCCAGATAGGAAACAAACTCGCTTTGGTGAAGATAGACTTTTTAATAATGGTTATACCCCTTCCTATTTTCTTCAAGGGATACAAAACATCGAAACTAAACAACATAGCAACGCTGCTAACCTGGAACTGCTCCGTGATGTAGCAGAATCCGGGTTGAGGTACCTGCGCACCGATCCAAATGAGGGTCCTAAAGTAGGCAGACTGATTAAAAGGTTAGAAGCGGTTAAACAGTTAAAGGAAAAGCTAAATGCAAACATAGATGATGCGGCTGCACAAAATGCTGTTTCAGATACACTCAAAACTTGTAAAGAGAATAAACCAGAATGGTCTGAAAGACCTTTTCTGAGGAAGTTAGCTGACGTATTTACTTTAGGTTTAACTTACTTTTTCTCTACCAATAGCACTGAGCGTTTCATAAAAACTATGGATGAACAAAAAGACAGTGCGCCAAAACCAGGCAAATAAAACTTCATAACCCTTCTTTTTACAAATAGAGCGAAAAGAAGGGTTTTTTTTAAATTAAAATTTAACGAAGGTGCTACATGCAATCATCACTAGAAACTAATTCATTGTTCCCATTTCTGACTCCAGAACAAAATGGCCAGAGGCAGTGTAAAGTTCTGTTATTAACGGCGCAATTTCATATTCCTGGCGTAACGGATGAAGAGATAAAGGGTCGAGAAAAACTACATGGCGTACTAGCCCAAAATAAAATTCCCGGTGAAGAATTTGAGAAAAAAGTTGTTTATCTCTCGCTTATTTCTAATTTGACTTATTTGATCTTATCGCAGTTCAACAAAGTTCAACCTCTTGGCCAGCCTTTGTCTAAAGAGGAGCTGCTTGAGTTTGCAGAAAGTTGGTTTACTAAAAATCTTTCAAATTACACACCCAAATCTTTATCAAAAATCTCTGACGCTGATATCACAACACTTGCTATGCATGATTCGCAGCACCTCAAATTACTTTTTGAAACTTTGTTGCATAATTTTTGGAATAGCGTTCTTAATGTAAAAAGAAAAAATACTACAGATCCAGATAAAGTATTTGAAGAGATGCAAAGTTTATTCAAATGCTGTTCTAATTTGCTAAGTGGTAGAGATTATGTCTTTAACGTATTAGGGTCACATCTTATGCAACTTTTTTATCAATGTAAGAGCCAACCGGTTTCTGATGTTGAGATAACAATAACCCATCAAGCATTAACAAAAAAAGTTGAAGAGAAAAAAGAAGCTCGTGAGCCAGAGCGTATTTTGGGAACTACTCCTAAACCTACTGCTCTTCTTTCAGAAGCAATCATTTTTGATATGCCCAAAAGAAAAACAGTTTTTGATGAACTACGCCAAGACTGGGCAGCAAAAAATAAAGCGAGTGCACCGCTGGACGAACATGGTATTTTTACAGCTGATCCGAACTTTAAACCTTAATGACTAAGCTAAGATAGGGACCATCAAAACTGGTATCGAAACATTGATCAGTAGCGTTACCTAAGAAGGTAGTACTAGCTGAACTATATCGATAAACAGCGTCATAGTAATGCTCTACCAAATAGCCAGCTTCAATTTTATAGCTAATGCAAGCGTTAAGCGGCTGTATGAAAGCCAGTCCAAGACGTCCGGTTAAGTTTGCCACGACCTTATCAACATCCGGGTTATTATACCTGGTTGTTGCTGAGGTTCCGTCTAAGAAGGTAGCAAACTGAGAAAAATGACTGTCGCTTTCTCCTGCTAAGAGTGAAGCTGCTAGATCACCCACAATTCCAAAACCACACCCCAATTCATAACAACTGTAAATGCCAAGTCGCGGTCCAATTCCTTTGAAGTTAGTTCTTTGCGAAGTTAAGAAGAACTCCTGACTTGTGCCAACTCCAAAAATACTTAATTCGTGGAAATAATTGGCATTTAATCGCTGATTTAAGTTGAGGTAGCGTAACCCTCCATAAATTCGTAGCTGCGTGTTGCATCCAACTAGAAGATGTTGCCCCATGGTTAGATCATAGGTTTGATAATTAAAGTGAGCTTTAGCATTGGCACTAACATCGCTAGTGACTCCTGGTACAGTAAACTGAGTGGCGTCAAAGTCAGTTAAGGTCGCAATAAGCTCATTACCATCTGCTAAATGTGACGAGTCGTCAAAACTATTTCGGCTGAAGGTTGAAAAAGTGAAAACTAAATCATTTCCAGTACAAGGTAACAAGTAACTAGCGCTTGCTGTGAAACCCCATTCATAATCCGGATTGACACTTCTTACCGTTCGTTGAAAGCCAGGATCAGTAAAGTCAGGAATGAAAACAACATAATCCAGGGCAGGAACAGAAGGCCGAAGGTAGAGCCCACCCATACAAGCCGTATAACCACCAGAAAAATAAGGAGCGGTAACGTTGAATTTATCGTTTGCTTGGCTTGGTGTAGATAGACTTACCGAAATAATACTAAGCGCCAAAATTAATTTTTTCATGAAATTCCCTTTCATTGAGGCGAGGTTCGAAGTTTGGTAGATGATAAATTAAAATTCCCCACTTGTCATTCCTGCCTAGCAGGAATGACAAGCTACGGTTACTTAAAGTTGCGCCAAGGCACTATATTATTAATTTTTTCAACGTGTATTCCTAACAAAGAATCATCTTCCATATAAATATAATGACCCCAATTAAAACTCGTTAAATAATCACCAAGCGGTAAAGATGTCACTCGATTACAAGCAACTTTTTTATCCTGATTGGTATAGAAACATCCCGAGCTGTAAGCATCCGTTGCATGATTAAACATGATTCGGGTGCAACCGCCAGCCTGCTGACAGTAGATGGGTTTATTGGTGCAAATTTTTTGACCGTTGACATTTTGACAAGAAACATGCTGGTACATGAATTGGTTTTGTTTGAAATAGGCTTTGTAGATAAAACCTAAATGTGAAATATCGATATTGGTCCCTTGTACACCCGCAACTAATTTACCATTCACTGTCCATCGTTTCGGATCTCGTACAATTTCCAACACAGCGGGTGTCGGTAGCTTTTGAATTAGGGATTCATTTGCTTGATATATTACTTCACCATTTGACGAATATTTAGCTGATACTAATACATTTTTTGGTATGTAAGTTAATGATGATTTGACCACTTGGAACTGATGAAAAGGTTGCGGATAGTTATTTTGAGCACGCCGAACCATTGCTGGACCATCGCTAGCTTGTAGCACTCGAACTGATTTACTGATCATCTCAGATGAAAATTTCTGGTTAAACCATGCTTGCCGATCAATCATTGTGGTATTGGTTTTTACATAGTGACTGAAAATGCCGGAACCGGTGACGTCTTGTAGCAAACCAGTTCCCTGATTTACGGGGTTGAAATCGACACTGGTGAAATTATTACGATTATAAAAATAGATGTTTGAAGGAGCTATTCCAGCTGCCCCATAGCTGATGGTCAAGTAACTCTTTTCAAAATCATTTAGATTGTTAGCATGAAGCAGTGCCAATACTGTTTGTACAAAAGTATTACAAACGAAACTATCTGTTCGGTACACAGGATCCTGTTGGATATGTGGATAACCACGTTGAGTGAAATCATAAGGAGACCAATCACCTTCTCCTTCTGCGCCAAGACCAACATAAGGTCGATTCATAAAAAAATAAGTTGCTTGAACAACGACTTGATCAAGATAGTTTGATGTTTTTTGGTAAGGTTTTAATTGATTGATGAGGCTCATAATGTCCAGGCGTGATTGCGCAACAACAGCAGGGTAGCTGTATTCGCTGATTACCGTAAAGTTCGAAGCGCCGTAAGAGTTGCTACTCCCTAAAATGATTATCAATAGAATCCATACTATTCTTAAAACAGGATGGTTAAAGATCGGAGATCTTATGGCAAAGGACGAACTCACTACACGCATCGAACAACTCCTGTCACAATTTGGCTTGGGGTCAAAATTAATTTTTGGTGATCCGGTTATACAAGATGATACCACTGTGATTAGTGTCGCTAAAGTGAGGATGGGTTTTGGATACGGAATCGGCAAAAAAAAAGATCCAGATAGCGAAGGAATAGGAGCAGGCGGAGGAGTGAATGCAACTCCAATTGGTTATATAGAGATAAAGCAAGATGAAACCAAGTTTGTACGGATTAGACACTTTTCTAATTCAGCGTTAATTATTAGCGCCAGTGTTATTGGCCTAGTGTTATTGAAACTTTTTCGAACAAAAAGCTAACAACTAGGCCACATATTAATATGACTTGATCACAACTTTAGAGCCAACTGATAGTGCGTTTTGGCTTAGCCATCTAGCATCAGAGGGATACACTCTTATGCAGCCATGACTTGCGTTACGATTGGGCATTTGATTAGAGCCATGAATCGCAAAACCGCCTCGGAAAAACATCGCATAAGGCATCGGTGCGCCGCCATGAGGTAACGGGAATTTACTAGATCTGAAACCTGGACCTTGTTTACTGTAAACTCTGTAGCTTCCTACTGGCGTATAGCATGCTCTTCTTACATCATGACAATATCTTTGACCGCCAACCGCTTTTCCTGACCGGATGACTTTGCCATTTGAGCCATAAACCGTCCATCGTAAAGTTCTCGGTTCAAATACAAACACGTTAGAGCCTGCGGGTTTGATTTGATTAGAACCAGATGAGCTCTTTGCTAATACTGAATAGGGATTAGCAAGCGCCAAAGCCCCCGCGAGCAGAACAAAATTGCTTATTTTACTAAAAGATTTTTTCAATTTAGTTCTCCTTAAAAACTAGTCAATACAATTAGAATTATAGGAGTTTTAATGAAATAGTTTGGGGGCTTGATCTGTATCGGAGGGTATGGGCGTCAGCTTTCTTGTCCGCTGTTTATTCTTGTTATTCCCACGCAAGCGGGAATCCATGCTACGTGCAGCTAGAAGGACGGATTCTCGAATGACAAGTACAACAAGACGACGTAACAGGTCAGATAAAAGCTTTTCTTCTATAATGGATCTATGAGTAAAAAAATTATAATTCTAATAATGATTATTCTAAGCAGCTTGCAAGTGAGTGCAGTCCTAGCTCGCAGCGGAGTGGTGGGCTGCTGCAGAGGGTATCCTTGCGTTAATCCCGATTTGCCTGATGTGGGTGAAGTTAAGCTTTACAATGTCCCCTTTAAGTACGGAGACACCTACAATCCAGTTACTATTTACAAAGTACTGCCTGGCTACACTACGGGAGGCTATGCAGAATTTCTAGACCTTCCTACTGATGGTCATTGCTTAAAGCAGGCAACCACTTGTCGTTCTTGTCGAGCACAACCTGCATACTAAGAGCTCAGCAACGACTTATAGATATCAAAATATTTTTCTGCCATTGTTTTCGCAGTGAAATGGTTAAGATAATGTTGCCGAC
>JAGVJZ010000009.1 GCA_020050845.1 Gammaproteobacteria bacterium | reverse complement strand
AGTAGACGTATAGCAGAGCTGGAAAAGCGACTAGGAGTCAGTTTAATAAAACGCACTACTCGGCAGATCCAGCTGACGCCAGAAGGTGAAATATTTTTCGATCATGCCAAGCGCATTCAACAAGAATTAAACGCCGCGCTCAGCTTAATTCAATCCTCCGCTCAAAAGCCTAAAGGAAACATTCGTCTTAGCGCTCCTGTTTATTTTGGGCGCCATTATCTTATGCCTATCGTTCAAAAATTTTTGGCGAACTACACGGAAGTGACTATTGAAGTCATTTTGACAGGAGAAGTATTAGACCCATTAAAAAAAGGTGTTGATTTAGCCATCCGGGGGGCAGGTTTTCTTGATGAAGCAAAGCTCAAGGATAGTGGCTTAAAAGCGAGGTTACTATTACAGGAAAAGATTGGCTTGTATGCGAGTCCAAATTATCTTTATCAAAAGGGAGAACCTCAAACACCTGACGGCTTACCAGATCATGCCTTTATCAACTACTTCGATATTAAACACGGCAACGCATAAGTTGTTTTGAATTACAGCTACCAAGGAAAAGCAAATTGTATAACTCTGCAACCAAAGTTTAACTGCAATGATATTGAAACGAACTTGAGCACTTGTATGGCTAATCAGGGTATCGGAAGATTTACCGAGACTAATGTCAAATCGGCGCTGGCACGAAAACAATTACAACCTATTCTTCAGGAGTGTGATTGGGGTGATTATTTTTTATATGCCCTTTATCCACAGCAGGAGGCATTACCGAGTCGGACAAGACTGCTACTGGAAATGATCGCTGATTCATTCGCTAGCTAAAATCAAAAATACTCAACTTCCACTATACTCTTACTATTATCTTTATTTTTAAAGGGTACCTAATGAAATGCGGGGTCCTGCTGCTATTAGTTTGCATGCTAAGCGCATGCACAGAATATAAAGCTGTCACGGTCACAAAACCTGTGGACCTTCAGCGTTATGCAGGAAAGTGGTATGAAATTGCTTCTTTTCCTACCCACTTCAATTCAGAGTGCTCTTGTACCACGATTACTTACGGAGTTCACCGCCACCATATTGATGTTGAAAATACCTGCTATACGGTTGTGAAACATAAGAAACACACTAGAACGATTGAAGGTAAAGCGTCACCCATACCTGGCTCTGGAAATAGCCATTGGTCTATTGAATTCTACTGGCCACTTAAAGCGAATTATTGGATTGTCTACGTGAGTGATGATTATCAATATGCATTGGTAGCTGAACCGAGTAAAAATTACTTATGGATTTTGGCGCGTACACCGAAGATTGATCCACAGGTTTATGAAAGTTTATTGGAAAGGTTACGACGATTAGGTTTTGATCTCGAGCTTTTGAAGCACTCGCATAGTTGTAGTTTGTAACAATTAATTCCCTCTCCCGCTTACGGGAGAGGGTAATTAGAGAATTAAACCGCTGCTTTCTCGATTAAACCTAACTCACGAACCGCATCTCTTTCTGCGCGAAGCTCATCAAGCGTAATCATCAGTTTCTTAGTTGCATAGTCATTGTGTTGTAAATGAGGCACCACGACAAGTTCGCCATTTTCTGTGCGGCACGGGAAGGAGAAGATCAGACCTTCGTCTATGCCATATTGGCCTTCAGAGCAAACACACATTGAATAAGATTCTAAACCGATGGTGTCATTCACCCGGTTGCTAACACTATCAATGATCGCATTCGCTGCAGAAGCGGCCGATGATAAGCCACGTGCTTTGATAATTTCAGCACCTCGTTTTTGAATGATTTCCACGAAATCTTTTTGCAACCAGGATTCATCTTTGATGACATCTACCACAGGTTTACTGTTAATGGTGGCATTGTAGAAGTCTGGATATTGAGTTGAAGAATGATTCCCCCAGATATTCATGTTTTTTACTTCGAACACTGGGACATTGGCCTTGATTGCTAATTGCGCTCTGGCACGATTTTCGTCAAGCATAGTCATTGCGTAGAAACGATCTCTAGGGACATCAGGCGCATTATTCATTGCTATTAAGCAATTGGTGTTACAAGGATTACCAACGACTAGCACTTTGACATCATCAGCTGCGTAATCATTGATGGCTCGCCCTTGGGCTGTGAATATTTGACCATTAATCTTTAAGAGGTCGGCTCTTTCCATCCCCTCTTTGCGCGGAACGGCGCCCACTAGAATCGCCCAATTCACATCTTTCATACCCACTTCAAGATCAGAAGTACAAACAACATCTTTTAAAAGAGGAAAAGCACAATCTTGAAGTTCCATGACGACGCCCTGCAACGCCGGTAATGCTTGCTTTAATTCATTCAAATGCAATGTCACTTCAGTGTCTTTCCCGAACATATCGCCATTCGCAATTCGGAATAATAAAGCATATCCTATGTGACCTGCGGCTCCGGTCACTGCAACTTTGACATGTTTCTTTGTCATTCTATATCTCCTCAAACATTGGTATTTTTTTTAAAAGTGGTAACAATTGCTTTGAATCACCAAGAGCGATAAATGGAGGATTGAGCAAAAGTGGTTTGGTATTATAACGTAAAGCTTCCCAGTTTGAATCCAAAACAATCCCACCAGCGTTTTCTACAATACTTTGGCCGGCAGCAGTATCCCACTCTTGAATCGGTTCCTTGCGCAGATATATATCTGCTCGTCCTTCCGAGATCAAACAAAATTTTAACGAACTGCTACGATAAGTCATTCTGATCGGGTTATGTAATGCTATCTCCCGCTGCAACTGTTCGTGCAGTTCTCTTCTGGTACTCACAATGATAAGTTCTTCATTGGGCTTTAAAGCACGAACCTTGAGCGGTTGCACGCTACCCTCTTCTTCTTTAAAGGAAGGAATAGAGCTTGCGCCAGCATAAACTCGGTCTTTTAACGGCACATAGATCACCCCAAGAATGGGACGATGGTCGTGTATTAAAGCAATATTGACTGTGAACTGACCGCTATTGAGAATAAATTCACGAGTGCCATCTAAAGGATCAACCAACCAATAAGTTTGCCATTGGCTTCGTTGCTCAAAAGGAATGTCAGGACCTTCTTCTGATAGCAGCGGAATATCAGGCGTAATAGCGGCTAAACCTGCCTTAATGATATTGTGAGCAGCTAAGTCTGCTAAGGTCACTGGCGAATCATCGTGTTTATGTTTAATACCCAGTGGCAGTTTTTCATTATGGTACTTGAGAATCTCGATGCCAGCAGCTTTTGCTATCACAATGATCTCTTGCAGAAAACTAGTTTCAATGTTCATCTTTAAATCGCATTATTTTTTATTAGGTCCCTGACGATATAAAGTGCAGCAATGCTGCGCGCTTCATGAAAGTCATCACGCATTAATAACTGATCCATCTGACTTAACTTCCACGGAACCACTTCTATATCTTCGGGCTCATCCCCGACTAAACGTTGCTCATAAAGATCGGTCGCCAGGATCATTTTCATTTGCTTAGTGGTATAAGCTGGAGCTGAACTCATTCTTTTCAGAATTTGCAATTTTTTGGCGCCATAGCCTGTTTCTTCCATTAATTCACGGTTCGCCGCCACCAGAACATCTTCCTCCTCATCGACAGTGCCCTTTGGAAAACCTAAATAATAATCTTCAAGTCCCACCCCATATTCTTTAACTAATAAAATCGTGTCTCTATCAAGCACTGGGATGATCATGACCGCCTCAGCACCACGCCCACCTCGTAGTCGCTCAAAATGGCGTTCTTGGCCATTAGAGAAACGCAAGTGAACGCCTTCAATTTGAAAGACTCTGGTTTTAGCTAAAACGGTCGTTTCTAAAATAGTAGGCTTATCTTTCGACATCATTCACCCCATATATTTTGCAATAGCATGCACAACTTCCTGAATCTGACTATGTTAACGCACTTATCAAAGATTTAGAAAATGATAGTTATCATTGGCTTAGATGTAATTAAAAAGCAAAAAAGGCTAAGAGATATTTAGTAAAATATTTTATCATAAATAGGTATATTTGACAGATTTATACAAATATTTTAGTATTATTGCATCTCTGCACTTGAGGATTAACATGTTAAATAAGCTATACGAACTACACGAAGAGCTAAAGGGTACTGAAAAGTACAATGTTTTAAAAGCCGGTCAAGATAAAGATTTTTGGGAAAGATTCATCACTTCTATTGAATTGATTCTCTACCATTATCAAGTCGATCAAACAGTGTGTGAGAGTGAAATTAAAAAATTGAAATTGGCTTTTACCCTGGCTCGATTGAATAATGGCGGATCGCTTTTTCTCCTCACTAATCCATTTTGCGCTCGGTTAGCCAATCTGGAAGCTTACCTTGCTGGATGTCCTAGCCCTAATCAATTAGTTGGCGCGTTAACTACTCTTTATAAAGATTATCACAACGCAAAACTTGGCTTTTTGGCTGGAATGGAATTACGAAGAGTTGCCTTTAAATCTTTTAATGATTCTCAACGATTAACGTCTCCTGCGAAGTTAGATGCGAGTATGCCTACCCCGCTATTCTTAGTATCAAAAGATATAATCGTAATAATTGCATTATTTTTTGATTTGAGAACAATAGGAAGACTATCTCGAGTCAGCTTTAAGTGTTCAAAATTGTTTGAAGATCGTCAAATATGGCTCAATGTATTAAAAAGAAGATTAGTAACGGATAAACAATTTCAATCAATTTTTTTTAGTAAATACTCTGGAGGGGAAGCGGCTATTAATAATGTTGACAGCGCCGAGCTAAAAATAAAATTCAAAACAATCATTAAATTGCAAAAGGAACAAAATCTACCTGAATCTCGACCCACTGTACAAGCCTATATAAGTAGTGAAAGAGAACGTTACTTAAAACTTACTAAAACACCTGCGGGCTTTGGAAGTCATAGACTAGATAGGGCTGGCTGGCGTAAAAGATGATGAATTAATGGGTCGCTTATACGGATAGATATTCTCCATATATTTTGCATTGGCACTTAAAAAACAGTATAAGAAGGACGCAAAAAGTTTTAAACAAGTAGCAACATGATCCCAACGAGCCTTTATATCCATATTCCCTGGTGCGTAGAAAAATGTCCTTATTGCGATTTCAATTCGCATGCAGCACGCGAACAACTCCCTGAATCTGAATATGTTAACGCACTTATCAAAGATTTAGAAAATGATTTGCCGCTAATTTGGGGTAGGAAAATTCAGTCCATTTTTATTGGCGGTGGCACCCCGAGTTTATTCTCGGCAAAAGCTTTAGAGCAGCTCTTACAAGAACTCCATGCCAGACTCGCTTTCTCACCTGCTATTGAAATTACTCTTGAAGCCAATCCCGGTACAGTCGAACAACAACGCTTCACCGATTACCGACGCTTAGGGATTAATCGCCTCTCGCTCGGTGTGCAATCTTTTCAAGATGATAAATTACGCTTACTGGGAAGAATTCATGACAGCCAAGAAGCTGAATGCGCGATCGAAACTGCGAAGCAAGCAGGATTTGATAATTTTAATATTGATCTGATGTTCGGTCTGCCAACCCAAACTTTATCTGACGCTCTTCATGATTTAACTAGGGCAATTAGTCATCAACCGACGCATTTGTCGTGGTATCAGCTCACGATCGAACCTAATACCCATTTTGCTAAATTTCCGCCCTCGCTACCGCTAGATGATCATATTTTTGAGATGCAAGTTAAAGGGCAAGAATTGTTGCAATCACATGGTTTTGCGCAATACGAAATTTCAGCCTACAGTCAAAACCAACGTCAATGCCTTCATAATCGCAATTATTGGGAATTCGGTGACTACCTTGGCATTGGCGCCGGTGCCCATAGCAAAATTACCGATCCTGCTACCGGTTGTATCTTGCGACGTTGGAAAGTTAAACATCCCAAATTATATTTAAACGCCAATCCGTTTCTTGCCGGTGAGCAATCCTTAAAAACAGAAGAATTACCTCTTGAATTCATGATGAATGCTTTACGACTCTATGAAAAAGTGCCTACCACTTTATTTGTAGAACGGACAGGACTGCCAATTGTCTCGATTAAGAAAATTTTAGATGAAGCGCAATGTAAAGATCTATTAATTTGGAATGAGGAATACTTAGAAACGACCGTTCGAGGACGATTGTATTTAAATGATCTTTTAGCCCTTTTTATGTGATCGCTCTCCTCCTCTCCTGTCATTCCTGCACAAGCGCGCACTGGTGTCCGGGGAAATGGATTTCTGCTTTTTTCCTCCCTTCTCCCGCAAGCGGGAGAAGGGAGTAAAAAAATATGTAAAGCATATTCCCCGGACACCAGTGCGCGCAAGCGGGCATCACAAGTAAGGGAGACCGCCCAACTATGGTTGCCCTGGAGCCCCCGGCGTTATAGTCGGAGTAACCCCCTGCCCTGGAATAATAGTTGGAGTAACAACGGGGTTGTTAACGTTCTGAGTTGGCACACCCAATGAATTTGGCGAGGTCTGCGGGATCATACCAGCAAATTTTTGTTCATAGGCTTGAGATTGTTTATCGATCTCTTGGAACACGGATTGTGCAATTTCTGGCGGTATCCCTTGAGCTTGAGCTTGCTTGATCACTTGAGTAATAACACCTGGATTTTGCTGAGTATTATCAGAAACAATGGCGCTGTTTTTAAGTTGAGCGGCGCGTTTTACGTAAGCCAGTCTTTGTGCCAATAGCGTTGCAATCTGGCTGTCTATAAATCGAATATTTTGCTGGACGCAACTCATATCCTTACAAGAACGATTCGCAATGTATTCATACCCTGCCAAAGCATTACCACTAACGTATGGATTGCCTTGCGCACTGCCATAATAAAAACCATTGACGAGCGAACCACTAGCTGCCAGTGGCATGAATAATGCTAAGCCCCATAATAGCTTTTTCATATGAAACTCCTTTTTACTTATTGCTTAACAAAAACCAAGTCCGTGATGTCACAGTCTTTTCGCTTGGCGCGAGACTCAAATTTTGATTTTGGCCTACCTAAATATTGTAGGTCATGGCTATCTTTTTTAAAATTATGGAACTGAAGGTGGGAATTAACCACTTGTGCCATGTGATTGGCATAATCGGCGACGTCGGTTGCTAAGTGAAAATAACCGCCTGGTAATAAACAACGATGGACTCTATCGACAAAATCTGGCTGGACGATACGCCGTTTGTGATGCTTCCTCTTAGGCCAGGGGTCTGGAAAAAATAGCAGTACTGCCGTTAAGGAGTCTGCGGGAATTTGATTCTTTAAGATCTCAACCGCATCCCCTTGAAAAAGCTTAATATTTTTGAGACCTAACTCATTGATAGCGGCTAAAGTTGCTCCAATACCTGCAAGATAGACTTCAATACCGATAAAGTTGATTTCAGGATGGCTTTGCGCCAACTCAATGAGACAATTGCCCATACCAAAGCCGATTTCAATGACGGTAGGTGCTGATTTTTCAAAAAGCTCGGCAAATCTAACCTCATTTTCCTGGTTGTTGACCACGAAATGAGGACGATACGTGGCAAGCGCTAATTTCTGTTTGGGGGTAAGCCGAACGCGAGAAGCGAAGCTTTTAACAGTCCTTTTTGGACGATTTGGGTCTAGTACTTTATTCATTAATCTTGCAACTATGGTAGTCAATCGGTAGCATACCCTGATACAACAAAAATTCAATGCTACCTACATTCTTCGTGTATTGTATAGTCAAAAGGCTTTTTTGGTATGAAAAGAAAACTCTCCATAGCAGGTATTTTCTGCCTAACGCTACTTATTTTACTCGGATTAACAGCTTATCTGATGACCCGGTATATTGATCCGAACAAATATAAAGGCCGGATCAGTCAGTATGTTTATGCTAAAACTGGCCAGGTTTTGGTCATCAATGGCAATATGGAATGGTCTTTTTTCCCTTGGGTCGGCTTAAAAGCAAACCGATTGACCTATTATAATGCGCCCGATTTTACGCCAAAAACGTTTATTTCTGCAAAAGAAATGGATGTTAAAGTCAAACTTATGCCACTGCTTCACGGTAAAATCGAAGTTGGCAATATCACGCTCGATCATGCGGTGCTCAACCTTATTAAGAATTCATCAGGTAAATATAATTGGGAAACTCTAGCTAAGCATGACAATGAAGACAAAAAAGATTTGGCACCAAACAAAACAGTCGCGAATTTAACTATTCAAAGTCTGAAGATTAAAAACAGTAAGTTAAATTGGTATGACGTTGCAAAGCACTCACATACTACTTTTGCAGACTTAAATATCAGCAGCAAAAATTTGCAATTCGGACAAGCCTTTCCCTTAACTGTTGCAGTTAATCTCTTAGATGACAAAAACAAAAAAAATATCGGACTTGATTTGCAAACTGATTTAATGGTTTCCAACAACTACCAACAATATTCTTTTTCTAATCTGAACATCAAAACTGATTATTATTTACCACAACAAACATTAGCCATTAAAATTCAGGGCAATGCCAATGCTGATCTCACAGCGCATTCAATCAACACCCAGCTAAATATCGCCTTACAAGATCTGAATATGAAAGTTGATCTGACGGGCTCAACGAACCCTAACATTAATCTAGCCGGCACTCTTACTACCGATGAGTTTGATCTAAAAGACCTACTCGCATGTTTTGATACTGCAATGCACACTAAAAATGATAAGTCTCTTCGAAAAGTAACTTTGCTAAGTAAAATAGCAGTGAATGACAAAAAGATTTCATTGTCACAACTGCACGCTAAAGTTGACCAATCTGATGTCTTTGGGAACCTTACTATCTTAACTGATAGCAAAACCTATCGCTTTAATTTAAATACCAACAAAATTGATATTGATGATTTCGTTTCTGCTGATTCAAAAACTTCTGATAGCTCCAATGTAGAAGCAACGACTCCCAAAAATAAAGCCGCTGCACCTTGGAATTTAGCAGGATCTTTTAAAATTGATAACCTCAAAGCAGACAAATTAATTTTATCGGATGTCACAGGAAATGTAATTGCTAATAAAAACACTATTCGCCTTTCGCCACTACGTGCCAGTTTTTACAAGGGGACATTAGATGGAACAGTGTCGATCGATAAACATGACCCAAATAAAACTGCTTATTACATTAAAGAATCGGCTCATAATGTCGATATCAAAGAATTACTGCATGAGTTATCTGACTCCGATAAATTAAGCGGTACAACCAATATTGATACCAACTTAGTTTCGGTCGTGGGCCACGATGATAGTTTCTTATCTAATCTAAACGGCAAAATACAATTGTCTGTACTGCACGGCTCATTGCAAGGGGTCGATGTTATTTATCAATTAAGCCGAGCGCACGCATTCGTTAAACGTCTATCCACTCATGGACTTTCAGATTCTAAACAAACTTCGTTTAGTTCTTTAACGACGAGTGGCGACGTTAACAACGGTGTTATTAGCATGAACGACCTTGCGTTAACGTCGGATTATTTAAAGGTAAATGGTAAAGGAACAACTAATCTAGTGAATAAAGATATTCATTATCGATTAAATGCTTTAGCCCAACCGAAACTCGCAGCAGAAAATGATCAAATTGGCAAAGAAATAACAATTTATCAGGTACCCATTAAAGTTTCTGGGAAGATTTCAAAACCAAGTGTGAACTTAGATTTTGCAGAACTTGCTAAGACTTTTCTAGCGAAAGAGATCCAAAAGCCCTTAGAAGATAAGATTGGAAAAAATATCAACAATCTTAAAAATAATCTAAAAGACAAAGTAAGTGAAAAGTTAAAATCGATCTCCCCAGTAAGCCTTCTAAATAAGCTAACCAAACAGGATGCAGCCCCTACTGAAGATCATACACAAGAAGCTAGCAATGACACGAATGCCAATGCCCAAACGGAAAACCCAGTGCAAGAAGAGTAGTAATTTCTTGTTCTCGACGTTACTACTAGAATGGTTTGATCAATACGGTAGAAAAAATTTACCTTGGCAACAAAATATTACTCCGTATCGGGTCTGGGTCTCAGAGATTATGTTGCAGCAAACTCAAGTAACTACTGTTATCCCTTACTTTGAAAAATTCATCCATAGTTTTCCCGATGTCCAAACTCTTGCTAATGCAGCGATCGACAACGTCTTACATTTATGGACCGGACTTGGTTACTATGCGCGTGCTAGAAATCTGCATAAAACTGCCAAAATCATTAGCAATGATTTGGCTGGTCGATTTCCAGCTGATCTAGCAGGATTAATGGCATTACCTGGAATAGGTCGTTCGACAGCAGGAGCTATTCTCTCTATTGCGTTTCAATCTTCAACACCGATTTTGGATGGCAATGTCAAACGTGTTTTGTCACGTTATCACGCGGTTGACGGCCATTACAGTGACAAAACAATTGAAAATCAGCTATGGCAATTAGCTACCCAACATACACCCCAAGAACGCGCCAGGGATTACACCCAAGCCATTATGGATCTTGGGGCTACGATTTGTACTCGTAGCAAACCAAACTGCGCACACTGCCCCATCCAGGGTTGCTGTATTGCATTCAATAACAATGCTACGAACGTCTATCCAGTCACCAAGAAAAAAGCAATCTTGCCCATCAAAGAAGCCATCTTTTTGATATTTTTAACAGCGCAAGGCAAAACTCTCTTAGAAAAAAGAAATAACTTTGGCATTTGGGGAGGTTTATGGGGTTTTCCTGAGGTTTCAAAGGATCAAGAGTGGATTAAAGAATGCGAGCGGCAACACAACTTCAAGGTAGCCTCGCTCCAAGAAGGCGCTAAGTTTCGTCACACTTTCAGTCATTATCATCTAGACATCGTTCCCTACTATATCCAAGTTGAGAACATACGTACTATCTTAAGAGAAAATGACACCTATCAATGGTGTGACCCCAAACAATTACCTCAAATCGGGCTAGCAGCACCTGTAAAAAAATTATTAAAATCTTTGTGTTAATGGTAAAAATTAATATGGCATGGGCTTTAGATATTTGTAGGAATGAATTATACTCGTAGCGGATGATATTTAAGAGTTAGAAATGACATCTTGTCAAGGTCGAAGCAAGATGTCATTTCTAACTCTTAAATATCATCCGCTACGGGTATACACTACGTCAAATTGAAAAAACAACATCTGAGGTAAGAATGACTCATAAAGTTTCATGCAAAAAATTAGGCATAGAAGCACCTGGCTTAGATCAGCCCCCCCTACCCGGCGAACTAGGACAAGAAATTCACTCTACTATTTCAAAACAAGCCTGGCAAATGTGGTTAAGTCATCAAACGATGCTAATCAACGAATATCGACTCAATATGCTTGATGCCAAAGCCCGAGAATTTTTAATGACCGAAATGAAGAACTTTCTCTTTGGAGGCGGTAGCGAGACCCCACCAGGCTTTGTTCCAGCTTAACAGTCCCGCCATCTCCCGTTTTATAGCCGGTCATCCCACGACTTGTTCGTGGGATCCAATGAAGTGCCACCTGGCCTGGATCCCGCGAACAAGTTGTGGGGCGAGGACTATTAAACAGGGACGACGAGGTCGATAGGTGACGTGTACACCCTCAAAAGAACTACTTGACTCAACCATAAACTCTCGGTTTAATTAGCGTCCTTGGCCAGATAGCTCAGTCGGTAGAGCAGAGGACTGAAAATCCT
>JAGVJZ010000068.1 GCA_020050845.1 Gammaproteobacteria bacterium | reverse complement strand
TCAAATAATAGAATGCATAATGGAGGCTAAGCGCTTGCGAATTTTTAACCGGTTAATGGTCATAATTGGCCTGCTTTGTTCTTTCCAAGTACTGGGTGCTGTCGACTTAGAGCTAACCCAAGGTGTCCAAAGTGCTATGCCTATTGCCGTAGTGCCCTTTGGTGGCAATACTCAATCTGCGGAGCAGTTGGATCTAGCTAGTATCGTCAATCAAGATCTCCAAAATAGCGGTCGTTTCAAACTGCTAGATAAAACTAAAATGCCGGAAAGACCCCAAAATGTTGCTCAGACAAACGCTAAGCTCTGGCAAGATTTGAGTACCGACGACATCGTGGTGGGTGAAGTAAAGCCAAGTGGCGATGGTAAATATCAAGTCAATTTTCAGCTACTTGATATTTACGGTGGTAAAAAAGATGCACCTAGCTCAAAGCCAACCGTACTTTTAGAAAAACAATTTATTGTCCCCACTGCTGGGATGAGAAAGCTCGCTCATCATATCAGCGATTTAGTTTATGAAAAATTAACAGGAGAAAAAGGAATTTTCTCGACCCATATTGCTTATGTGGTCGTCGAGAAGAAAAATAATATCCCCTCTCGTTATCGTTTAGAAGTCGCGGATATTGATGGCTACAATCCAAAAAGCTTAATGGTATCGCAAGAACCGATTATGTCGCCCGCTTGGTCACCTGATGGTTCTAAAATAGCGTATGTCTCTTTTGAAAAGAAACAGGCAGGCATTTTTATTCAAGAAATTGCCAGTGGCAATCGTCGCTTACTAACTGATTACCCTGGTATCAATGGTGCACCAGCCTGGTCTAGAGATGGCTCTAAGTTAGCCTTTGTACTATCAAAAGGTGGGTCGCCGAATATCTATACACTTGAACTTGCTACCAACAATCTAGTACAAAGAACGACGGGTAACTCTATTGACACTGAGCCAAATTGGTCACCCGATGGCAACTCAATTATTTTTACTTCTAGTCGAAGTGGCGGACCTCAGATCTATCGAGTTGATTTAGCAGGAGGCACGACAAGTCGGGTCACCTTTGAAGGTAATTATAATGCTAGTGGTATCTTTACGCCGGATGGGAAAAACATCATTATGTTGCATCAACAGGGAGGCGCGTACAATATTGCTGTACAAAACTTGCAAACTGGTAGAATAGACGCCATTACCGAAAGTGGTAGAGACCAGTCACCCAGTGTAGCACCCAATGGTAGTATGGTCGTTTTTGCCACGAAGGCAGGAGCACGCCAAGTTCTTGGCATGGTTTCAACGGATGCTCACGTTACAATGAGACTGCCAGCACGTGAGGGCGATGTGAGAGAACCAGATTGGTCACCGTTCTAGGGTCAAGTAGTTAGAGAATGAAAATAAATAAATTGGAGAGTCAATATGAAACTCACGCAATGGGTAAAGATTTTAGCAACTTGTTTTTTAATACTATCAATCACGGCTTGCAGTACACATCGCAAACCAAGTAATGCTGGTGTAGTTGATGGTTCCCGAATGTGCGGCCCTAATGGCGCAGAAACTTATACGAATGGTTCAGGTCCTGATGGTAATGGCTACTGTGAAAGCAGTAAATGTCGTGCTGGTCGATGCGTCCCTGGTGCTGAACAGCACTACTTCTTTGATTTTGATAGCAATGAAGTTCGAGCAGATGCGATGTCCTCCATTCAAATGCAAGCAAACTACTTGCTGAAACATCCTAATAAACACATCCGTTTAGAAGGAAATACTGACGATCGTGGCAGCAGAGAGTATAATGTTGCGTTAGGTGAGAGAAGAGCGCGTTCAGTACTGGAAGCGTTAATGCAATATGGTGTTCCATCCTCTCAAATCACAGTTGTGAGTTTTGGTGCAGAAAAACCTGCAGCGGGTGGCGAGGATGAAAGTTCTTACCAATGTAATCGCCGAGTTGATTTAATATACTGATTAACGAGTTATTTATGAGTAGTAATTCACGCCTCGTATTACTTACACTTTTGGTTAGTAGCTTCAGCAGCGCCTACGCGGCGCGTGCTGAAGTTCCTGTCGTGGATTTGAGCAGCCGTGCTCAAACGCAAGAAGCACCCATGAATCCTGGCTTAGAAGTTGATCAAAGCGAAGCGCCCTCTCGTCCAGCGGCGACTCATCAAAATGAGCCGATTGATCAGCGCGTTTTACGCCTAGAACGACAGATCTCCAACCTCGCAGAGATGAATTACTCGAGTAAAATGGAAAAAATTCAGCAAGAAGTAGCGCAACTACACGGCCAAATTGAAGTCCAAAACCATGAGCTAGGGCAACTCAAAGACCAGGTCAGAAATTTTTATCAAGACTTAGACAGTCGTCTTACTAAAATCCAGCCAGAAACATCTGTTGGTAATGATAAAACAAGCACTAATCTAAAGACCAAGCCACAAATTACGGCTAAGGAGCCTATTAAAGAACCCGAAGCTGATGTAACAGCTAACAACGGTAAAGAATTACAAAGTTACGAAACCGCATTCAATCTACTTAACAAAAAAGATTACGAAAAAGCCATTCTTGGCTTTAAAAGTTTCATTCAAGACTACCCCAGTAGTTCTTATACGGTTAATGCCCATTATTGGCTAGGAGAGATTTATTATCTCAAAGACAAACCAGATCAAGCGAATAAAGAATTCCAAGCCATCATTACTAATTATCCGGATAATCCTAAAGTTGCAGATGCTTTATTGAAAGTAGCGCTTATTTCAATGGATGCGGGCAATTATGCTAAAGCTAAGGTCAACTTAGCCAAAGTTCAAAAACAATTCCCCGGATCTACCGCCGCTAAGATTGCAACTTTACGTTTGAAAGAAATTAAACAGAAGAGTTAAATGTAGCTAGTGAACCAACCTTTTTGCCCGAGCACAGGCACATAAAGAACGGAAAATTCATTCACGCTACAGCTGTCAAGATGAGTAAACATTGAAAGACCAATTACGTATCACAGAGATCTTTTATTCCCTCCAAGGTGAAACAAGAACAGTCGGCTGGCCCACGGCGTTTATCCGGTTAACAGGGTGTCCTCTGCGTTGCACTTATTGCGATTCTGCTTATGCATTTCATGGCGGTAATTTAATGCCTATCGATGAGATTTTGCATCGAGTTGCTAGCTACCAACCCAAATATGTCACCGTCACTGGCGGTGAGCCATTAGCACAACCACTTTGCTTCGCACTTTTAGTAAGATTATGCGATCAGGGCTATGAGGTTTCTTTGGAAACTAGTGGTGCACTTGATATTTCGAAAGTGGACCAACGAGTCGTTAAAATCGTAGATCTCAAAACTCCAGGGTCTCAAGAATCTCATCGTAACTATTATGAGAATCTCAATCATTTAAATCCTAAAGACCAAATTAAATTTATAATTTGTAGCCGTGATGATTATGATTGGGCAAAAAAAATCATTACTGAATATCAAATAACAAAACACTGCGAAATTCTATTTTCGCCTTCTTTTGGTGAAATCACTAATCAGTCATTGGCGGATTGGATTGTAGAGGATAATCTCCCCGTTCGTTTTCAGATTCAACTTCATAAATATATCTGGGGTGACATTCCAGGTTATTAGTTAATGTTCTTACTATTTACTGATGTATTTGGGGTGACAATATTAAACATAGGAGGAAATTCATCAAATAAACTCATAAACTCTTCGACTTTTTCCTTGTTTCCTTCTAATTTGATAGTGCCATCTGAAATTGCCTGCATCACACTTTTTTGTTTTAGAGTAATTCCATCAAAAACACTTCTAGTAAGATTTAATGTTGCATTAGCATCCTTAATTTGTTTGTTTGGCGTATATATTAAAACAGAATTTTCTATTTTTAATGCATACAGTTGTTTTTTATCCGTAAAATTAAGATTAATCTGGATTTTTTTTCCGTCCGCTTTTTTGCTATTAAGTCTAATACCCATGTAATCAAGATACATCTCAATGGGCATAGCTCTTAATGTATCAGCACTAGCAGTCTCTGTTCCTGATACGTTAGGCACACCATTGCGAAGTTCGTAGGCACCCATCAAATACTCATTGCGCCACGTAGCATTTTCAGTCTGATAACCTAATTGTTCGAGTGCATCAGCTTCTAAATCACGTGCGGTTTTGTTATTTGGATCTGCAAATACAACATGATTCATCACTTCCGCTACCCATCTGTATTCACCTTTTTTGAAATATTCACGGGCCTTGCTAATAACGGCATCTGCGCCACCCATAAATTCAACATAACGTTTGCCAGCTTCTACTGGGGATAACTTATCTAGATTAGCAGGATTAGAATCATACCAGCCTAAATAACGTTGATAGACTGCTTTAGCGTCGTGGCTCACTGAGCCATAATAACCGCGGTTGTACCATTCTTTTGATAAAGATTTAGGTAATTTAAGCATATTACCTACTTCTGTCATGGTATAACCTTGATTCATCATATGTAGTGTCTGATCATGAATATACTTATAAAGATCACGCTGTTTGCTTAAGTATTGTACGATGTTGTCTGTACCCCACATTGGCCAATGATGTTGAGCAAACACTACGTCAGATTTGCTACCAAACATTTC
>JAGVJZ010000002.1 GCA_020050845.1 Gammaproteobacteria bacterium | reverse complement strand
TAAACCCGGAACGATTACAATACCTGGAAAGCAGAATTTCGAAAATTCATTTGCTAGCACGTAAATATCAGGTTCAACCCATCGAATTATTCAATGTCTATCAAAAGTTGAGCCAACAGCTTGAAGAGTTAAAATTAGTTAGAGAACGGGTAACCTTTCTGGAAACAGAATGCGATAGTTTATGGCAACACTTTTTAAAAGATGCCAAAACCCTTCATGATAAGCGCGTTACTGCTGCTTTAAAATTGAGTAAAAAAGTAAAAGAATCAATTCGAAAACTAGGAATGCCCGCTAGCGAGTTTATCGTTCAGGTCGAATGGCAAGATAATAATTGCTCGCCTTATGGCTGCGATCAAATTGAATTTATGATTAGTGCGAATCCAGGCCACGCAGCCGCACCGCTGCGCAAAGTTGCATCAGGAGGGGAGATGTCCCGAATTGCCTTAGCAATTTACGTAGCAACGGCACAAAGTAACACCACTCCAATTCTTGTCTTTGATGAAATTGATGTTGGAATTGGAGGCGGTACAGCAGCGGTAGTTGGCGAACTTTTGAAAACACTTGGTAAAATAGCTCAAATATTATGTATCACCCATTTACCGCAAGTTGCCGCATTTAGCGATCATCATTTTTGCGTTCAAAAGCTGACCAAAGGCAAACAAACCGAAACCAGCATTAGGCTTTTAAGTGAGGAAGAAAAAATCAGCGAAGTTGCCCGCATGTTAGGAGGGATGACGATTACTAAACGAACTCTAGCTCATGCTAAAGAATTGATTGGAGAGGCTACTCCAGTTTAGGCTCAATCATCACAACGACTACAAATCCCATATATAGTGAGACTGTGACTCGTCATTTTAAAATTCGATTGCTTGGCAATGACTTCCTGTCTTTTTTCGATGACTTCATCGATAAACTCATCAACGCGACCACACCTCATGCAAACAAGATGATCATGATGCTCACCTTGCTCTATCTCAAAAACGGCATGTCCTCCTTCGAAATTATGACGCTTAACAAGACCTGCAGTTTCAAACTGAGTTAAGACGCGATAGACGGTCGCCAAGCCCACATCATCCCCTGACTCCAGTAATGTCTTATAGACGTCTTCAGCACTCATATGATGAGGATCAGCCTTTGCCAGAATTTCAAGGATCTTCAGCCGAGGCAGAGTCACCTTCAGTCCGGCGTTCTTTAAGTCCTGGTTGTCCAAGGGAATCTCCTTTAACAAAACAAAAAAATTCGATATGATATACTCGTATAAAAATTATCCGCTACGAGTATAGACACAATTTTTTTTCAAGGTTGACGCAATGAAAAGAATAATTATAACGATATTATCGATAACCGCCATGGCTTTAATGCTAACTGCTTGTTCTCAAAGCCGCTGGTTATATCGGGTAAACATACAACAAGGCAATGTTGTCTCGAGTGAGAACGTCCAGCATTTGCGCAAGGGGATGTGTAAGGCTGATGTTGCCGAGTTTCTTGGCCCGCCACTACTCTGCGATCCATTTAATGATAATCGGTGGACATATATCTATACCTACAAGCCAGGTAAAGGCAAGTACCTCGACAAACATTTAAATATCTATTTCCAAAACGATAGGATAGTCAATATCAGCGTTCGAAATATGTCCTAGGGCTTAGCTCGATGAAGTCTTGATTGATTTGGGCTTCTTATAAGAGGGCGATAGATTTCAATCCTTTCGCCTTCTTTAACGACGCGATCAAGAGCAACTTTCCTACTAAAGATACCCACGTTATTGGTAAGTTCTACTTCTGGAAAGTTGTCCAGGATGCCAGATAACATAATCGAACGAATGACTGTCGTGCCAGGAGTCACCTGCAAGGAAATCAGCAACTGCCGTGCCTCACTGGCATAACAAACTTCTATATTAATCGTTGTTGCCATAGACCTCGTCCGCCCGCTTAGTAAATGCGTCTACTAAGCTGTTAGCGACTTGATTAAATACGGCTCCAAAGGCAAATCCCATTATTTTATTTGCCAATTCAAATTCAAGATCAAGCCTTATTACACAAGACTCCTCACCTTGAGGCTCGAAACGCCAAAAACCCTCAAGCTGTCGAAAAGGACCATTGATTAAGCGTATCTCGATCATTTTATCTTTTTGTAATCGATTACAGGTGGTGAAGGATTTTTTAAACCCACCCCCCTCAAAATGCAGAGTCGCTCTAATTTCATCCTCATCCCTGCTATGCACTTCCGTGTTATAACACCAAGGCACAAATTGCGGATAATCCTCAATGGCATTGACTAACTGGTACATTTCTTCAGGTTTATGCGATACTATGGAACTTCGCTTGATAATCGTCATTATTCACAGTTTACCTTTGTTGAGTTTAAGCTATAGAGTCTAACTTATGGACGCCAAAAATAAAAAATTTTCTGACAAAAACCGCGTCATCGCTGTCAATAAGAAAGCCTTTCATGACTATCATATTGAACACCGCTTTGAAGCAGGAATTGTTCTACAAGGCTGGGAAGTTAAAAGTATCCGTTCAGGCAGAATTCAACTCAAGGACAGCTATATTACTCTGAAACAAGGTGAGGCTTTTCTTCTGGGAGTCCATATCAGCCCGTTACCCACTACCAGTACCCACCTAAAAGCAGACCCATTGCGCACCCGAAAACTGCTATTGCATCGCAAAGAGCTAGAAACCTTAATTGGCTCAGTCCAAAGAAAAGGCTACACACTAACCACGCTTTCAATGCATTGGGAAAAAAATAAAGTCAAACTCGAAATTGCCCTGGTAAAAGGCAAGAAAGAATACGATAAACGAGAAACCCTAAAACAAAGAGACTGGGAACGCGAAAAGCAAAGAGCTTTAAAGATAAGCAGATAATTGCTATAATTGATAGGTTGAAGCTGGGGGCGATAAGGCTTCGACGTGGATTACAACATCCTAGGTGCATGTCGAGCATGTAACTTCACTCGTAAAAATG
>JAGVJZ010000061.1 GCA_020050845.1 Gammaproteobacteria bacterium | reverse complement strand
TTCGACCAAAGTATTTATTATGGAAGTTATGGGACGACATGCTGGCTGGATAGCTGCGGCTTCAGGCCTTGCTGGACAAAATAGATCGGAACCGCCCCATATTATTCTATTTCCTGAAATTCCTTTTGAAGAACAGCGATTTTTAGCCAGCGTCGATCACTACGTGCAAAAAGAGGGTTATTGTGTGGTGATCGTTTCCGAAGGCGTACGTAACCAAGAAGGTAAGTTTTTAGCAGAAAGTGGTTCCAAAGATGCCTTTGGCCATGCGCAATTAGGAGGGGTCGCTCCGTTTATCGCCCAATTAATCAAAGACAAACTAAAGCATAAAAATCATTGGGCCGTTCCTGATTATTTACAAAGATCCGCGCGGCACATTGCCTCCAAAACCGATGTTGAACAAGCTTATGCTCTAGGAAAAGCGGCTGTCGAATATGCTCTTCGAGGTGAAAGTGATCTCATGCTAACGATAGAACGTGTAACCGCACAACCTTACCAATGGCGAATTGGATCAGCTCCCCTTGAACAAGTTGCAAATGTAGAGCGCAAGATGCCCCGTGATTTCATCACTGATGATGGTTATGGCATTACTGACGCTTGCCGAGAATATTTACTGCCATTGATACAAGGTGAAGATTATCCGCCTTATCATCAGGGTTTACCTAATTATGCGAAGTTGCAAAATAGACTGGTGGCAAAGAAGCTGGAAACCGAATTCAGCGTTTAATTCGTGGCCTGAGGAATGTAGCCTGGATGAAACCCAGCTACGATACTATGTTTTTAACACAATTAGCTATAATTAACACAACACAAAAAGCTATGTTTAGCACAACATAAAAAGCTATAATTATATTTTGTATGAGTAGTTGTATGGCTTTACCATCTGAAAAATTAGCTGAATCGTTAGAGGCACTTAAACAGCTTCGAGAAAAGGGCATTCTTGTCATCCAATCAAAGGACTTATCACGAACGCATCGGGAGCGCTTAGTCAAAAATGGTTTTTTACAACAGGTGATGAAGGGATGGTATATACCGTCCCGCCAAGATGAATTACCAGGTGAAAGCACTGCATGGTTTACTTCATTTTGGAATTTCTGCTCGATCTACCTTAACAAAAGATTTGGCAACGCATGGTCACTTTCACCTGAACAGTCCCTGTCTTTACAGGTTGGCAATTGGACAGTGCCAAAACAACTTTTTGTAAGATCACCCAAAGGTAGAAATAGGGTGACTCTACTCCCCCACAAAACATCATTTTTTGATGCAAAATATCCTCTCCCTTCTCAAAAAGAGATAGAACTGATTGATGGCTTACGTGTTTTTTCATTGCCTTCTGCTCTTCTAGCTTGTTCGGCAAAATTTTTTATCCAGAATTCTACGGATGTTAAGACAGCACTTTCTTTAATACGTGATGCCTCCGACATTCTAAATTTACTGTTGGTTGGAGGACATAGCACTATCGCCGGCAGATTAGCTGGTGCATTTAGAAATATCGGACGTGATCATATTGCCGACGAAATTGTCAAAACGATGTCTCTCGTTGGCTATGATGTGCGAGAAATTGACCCATTTGAAAATGTACCAAACATTGATCTTTCTCATCAAAGTCAATCTCCCTACGTTAATCGTATGCGGATTATGTGGCAGCAAATGCGAATTTTGGTTATGAAACATTTTCCTAGATCACCAGATCGAGTGACTAACATTTCAACATACTTAAAAAGAGTTGAAGACGTTTACCTTACTGATGCGTACCATTCACTGTCGATTGAAGGCTACCATGTTACCACCGAACTCATAGAACGTGTCCGCGATGGAAATTGGAATCCTTACAATAACGAAAAAGATAAACAACATATTGCCGCTCTTTCGGCTCGCGGTTATTGGCAAGCTTTTAAAGCAGTAGAAAAAAGTTTGGTCACGGTGCTCAAAGGGGCGAATCCTGGAAAAATCTTTGAGAATGACCACCAAGATTGGTACCGTGAAATGTTTGCACCCAGTGTAGCTGCAGGTATTCTGAAACCAGTTAATCTTGCTGGCTATCGTAATGAGTCTGTTTATATTCGTCACTCAATGCATGTGCCACCGAATTCAACTGCAGTACGTGATCTCATTCCTGCTCTTTGCAACCTACTGATTCAGGAGTCAGAACCTGCAGTTAGAGTTGTACTTGGCCATTTCTTCTTTGTCTACATTCATCCTTATATGGACGGTAATGGACGGCTGGGACGTTTTTTAATGAATGTCATGTTGGCTGCTGGTGGGTATCCATGGACCGTCATCCCTGTGCAGCAACGCAATGAATATATGACAGCCTTAGAAGAGGCTAGTGTACAGCAAAATATCGTACCTTTTAGCAAATTTCTGGGTAATCTTGTAGTAGATACCCTAAAAGAAAAAGACTTTTAGCTATGTTAGAATAGTCTCTTTGTTATCAAAAACGAGAAGGAAAAGTTATGCCTAAAGCACACACTGTCATCTGCGTAATGGAAGCAAAACCAGGCAGAGAAGAAGATCTTCAAAGGGCGTTAACTGAGGTAGCAGCACTTAGCCGAGCTGAAAATACTTGTCTAAACTATCACCTTCACCAAGACAAAAATAATCCTGCAAATTTTATTTTATATGAAAACTGGATTAGCCAAACCGAACACCAAAAGCAATTTGAAAAATCTTATATTATTGATTTAGGAAATAAGTTAGAAGAGTTACTAGTTAAACCTTATCAATATTATTTTGCTGAAGAACTGGCTTAGTTCGTAGCCTGGATAAACTCCGACGCCAGAGTTCCATCCAAGCGACAATACTTAAACGCTATAATACTCATCAAACTCGATTGGGCTTGGCATCATCCTCAATCTGTTGACTTCTGTTTGTTTCAATTCAATATAAGAGTCGATAAAGTCCTTGGTAAAAACACCACCCTCAAGCAAATACGTTTGATCTGCTTTTAATGAGGCCAAAGCTTCGTCGAGATAGCCACAGACTGTGGTTACATTAGTCACTTCTTCAGGTGGAAGTTCAAAAAGATCTTTATCAATTGGATCCCCAGGATGAATTTTATTTTTGATTCCATCAAGTCCTGCCATTAATAAAGCTGCAAAAGCTAAATATGGGTTGGCACTTGGATCAGGGAAACGAACCTCGATTCGCTTTGCTTTTTCGGTAGGAACATAGGGAATACGGATAGCGGCAGATCGATTTCTTTCTGAGTATGCAAGTAAAACTGGAGCTTCAAAACCAGGAACCAGCCTTTTATAGCTATTCGTTGTTGGATTCGTAAAAGCATTTAATGACTTTGCATGCTTGATGATACCGCCAATGAAATACAAAGCAGTTTCTGAAAGACCAGAATATAAATTACCTGAAAAAATATTTGTGCCATCTTTAACCAAAGACATATGGCAATGCATGCCACTGCCATTATCACCAAATAAGGGTTTTGGCATAAACGTTACTGTTTTGCCATAAGCATGCGCTACATTGTGAGCAACGTATTTAAAAATCTGAGTATTATCGGCTGTGTTAGTCAAACTATCATATCGACAGTTGATTTCAACTTGGTTAGCACTACCCACTTCGTGATGATGAGTTTCAATCTTTAAACCCATTTCATGACCAGTCATGCAGATCGTTGATCTGATATCTTGAGAAGAGTCAACCGGCGGAACTGGAAAATACCCTCCTTTAATTCGTGGGCGATGTCCTCGATTGCCTTCTTCGTATTCACTCACTGAATTCCAAGGACCCTCTTTGGAATCAACCCGAAAATGACTACAATTTTCCTTGTTGTCCCAAGTCACATGGTCAAAAATGAAAAATTCGGGTTCGACTCCTATATTGCAAATGTCGGCAATGCCGGTGTTACGTAGATAGGCCTCAGCTTTTTGGGCAACCGAACGAGGATCGCGGCTATAACCTTCTTTCGTGACTGGGTCGATAATGTCACAACGTAAAACTAAAGTGGGTTCATCAAAGAAAGGATCGATAACTGCCGTGGTAGGATCAGGCATTAAAAGCATGTCTGAATTGTTGATAGTGGCGAATTTTACGATGGAAGAACCATCGAATGCTTTTCCATGTTTAAAAAGATTTTCCACATCTTCTTTGTCATTTACCCAAACAGTAACATGCTGTTCTTTGCCACGCGTGTCCGTGAATCTAAGATCAATAAAATTAATGTGTTTTTCTTCTATTAGTGTGCAGACTCTATTAACCGACATTTTTTTCTCCTAGGGTTAAGCAAGTTACAGTTTGACTTCGTGGGTGGATTCAAGAAGATAAAAGAGGGAAATGTGTTCATTTACTACCCTGTAAAAGCTTGCTTGAAGATTTGAAAAGAAGTCACATGTCGGACGTTTATTCTGAAACAAATAAAGCACAGAAGCAATGACAAGTTTTAACTAACCGCAATTTTAACGGTTATTTCTCGATCATGCTCGAGGATTGCAATGACTTTGTGACCATGGATGCGACACCATGCTGGAATATCGTTAATGACACCTGGATCGGTACAAATAACTTCAAGAAAATCTCCAGATTGCAGCTCTTTGATTTTATTTTGAGTTTTGATGACGGGTAAAGGACAAAGTAAGCGTCTAGCATCAAGTTGGTAGGTCATGCCAAATACCATTCAGGTAAAACTTCATTGGGAGAGAAAGGAGCCACATTTAAGATCATCGCACTACCATCAAGCTGCTGTATCTGCACAGTCACTTTATCAGCCATCCTGCCTGCACAGAAACGAGCGGCAATTCTCGCTGCGAGCTGAAAATCTGTTTGTTCTGGTTTGCCATCTATTAATACTAATGGACCATTATGGCTAAGAGTACGAAGATGAATAAATTGGTTACGGTATCCTTCGAGAAAATTATTCTCACCTTCTTCTCTGCCGATAATCATTTTGAAATTCGCAGCTGGCCGTATGTGGCGACCCACTTTGAGCAACATAATATCGTCTAATTCGTAGTGCTTTTCGCCTCGAAACTGCCATAAATCAGCCAATTTTTTGG
>JAGVJZ010000048.1 GCA_020050845.1 Gammaproteobacteria bacterium | reverse complement strand
TTGCTTTATTTAGAATACTAAAATATAACAAAACTAAAGGACTCTAAGCACATTTTTAATATAGTTCAGTATTTTTTAAATTGATAGGTTCTGTATACTATTAGCCAAATAAAGTGACCCAGCTTAGAGATCTTCAATGAAAATAACTCCAAATTTATTAAACAATTTAGAAAATAATCTTCGAGGAAAGTTTTCTTATTTTCAAAAAAAGTCAAAGACTATGAAGGTTATTGATAACGAGTCATTGCTTGTTGTTAATAGTCATGCAATGACGGATATGTTCAATATAGTATGCTGTAAGGGCCCGATAACTAAAAGCCAAGTACAAGATGTTGTTAATATTTATAGAGAGGGAAACCTACCATTTGCATGGTGGGTAGGTTTTAAAGGCGAGCCAGATAATTTAACCGCAATGTTAGAGGAAAGTGGTCTTAAGAAATCAGAGGAGGAACTAGCCATGGCAATAGAATTGAGTTCTTCTTTGTGTTTTACCATTCCTGAAAACTTAGAGATCAGAAAAGTAAAGGATTACCAAACATTGCAAAATTTTGTGCGTGTTATCACAGAGATTATTCCACATGAGCAAGATGCAATTGAAAACTTTTATCTAGGTGCTGAAGAAATTATCTGTCGTGACAAGGCTGACATAGAATGTTACGTAGGATACATAGATTCTAAACCAATTAGTACCTGCTCGGTTTTTTACACAGATAAAGTAGCCGGCATTTTCGACATCATAGCTTCACCAAAATTCAGAGGAATGGGTATCGGGTCAGCTATGACTCATACCGCAATGCAAGCTGCATTAAATAAAGGGTATAGAGTTTGCGTTTTAACAGCTACCGACGATGCAAAATATTTATATGAAAAGATTGGCTTCCAGTCCATAAAACCAATGTGTGTTTACGTGAATTAAACAGGATTCTGTAAACCTATCTGCTCAAGATGAATTTATAATTAACTCAATAAGAGGGTATAAAAAATTACGGAGCCAGAAAATGATTAAAAAAGTTTTATTAATTTTTATAATATTCCCATTTTCATTTTGTTATGGAAATCCACAATGTAATTCCTTGCAGAAACTTGTGAACAAAGAAAAAAATAAATTCAATATTCTGGGCTTGAGTTTATCTATTCTATTACCCAATCAGCCATCAGCTATAACGTTTACCGCTGGAACAAGGTCAACAGTAAACAAAGCACCACTTGATTCAAATTCTTTATTTCAAGTTGGAAGTGTTACTAAAACATTTACAGCACTCTTAATTGCAAGAGAACTTAATGACAAACATATTACCCTTAGCGACAAACTAGGTAAATTTTTTCCGGAATATCCGAAATGGAAAAACATAACAGTAGAACAGCTTATTAATCAAACTAGCGGTATATTTGATTATATCAGGTCACCTGGTTGGTGGCAAAAAGTGTATGGTCAAGAAAAAATTTGGCAGGCTCATGATTTAGTCAATATAGCTTATAAATATTCTAATGATTTTACCCCAGGATCAGCTTGGCGTTATTCCAATACGAATTACGTGATATTAGGCATGATTTTAGAAAAATCAACAAATGAGCCTCTTACCAATTTAATGAAAAGTCTTTTCGATACCGTCAAATTAGAACATACTTATTATATGATAAGACCTTATCCACAAAATGTTATGGAAAATATGGCACATGGGTATTGGCAAAATGTAGAGCAAAGAGTAGACGCAACTACGATTAATGGTTCATGGATACAATCAGCCGGCGCTATTGTATCAACAACTAATAATCTAACACGCTGGGAAAAGTATTTCTATAAAAGTCGCATTCCATTTCATTTAAGAAATACAACAACTGGAAAAAGTCTTAATTCGTTCAATGGAATTGGATATAGTTTTGGCTCGTTTCGTATGAATACGCCTGAGGGACTTATTTGGTTTACACCAGGAGTTACGCCAGGTTATACCTCAATGATTGTTTATGCGCCTTGTCTAAATGTCTATTTTGCTTATTCAACCAACATTGCCCCCTTGAGTAATTTCCACAAAGAAATGATTTTAGGTGTACTACATGAACTAAACAGGAACCAACAATTTATTAATCTTATTCCCAAGCATATTGTTACACCTGATTACTGTGCAAAACTAAAACCAGCGAAGAAATTTGAATTTCCAAAACTTGAATAATTTAACAAAAATATATTTAGTGGAGTTTCCCGTTCAGTTTTTCCTCAATACCTTAACTTCCAGTAAGGAAAATTACTGGCAATAAAGTCTTTTCTGCATTCCCGATTGCGTTCCCGCTCCCGAATCATACAGGCCATACGGCTCATTACTTCGGACTATTTCCATAATAGAAATAATTCGATTTAATAGAGCTTGGGTTAGAGCACAAAGCCATTCTATAAAAACGAGCTGTGTGGTCTGTATGATTCGGGGACGGGAGCGGGAACGCAATCGGGAACGAAAGTATCTACTGACTACCATCTACATACTTAGCAGGCACTTCATACAAGATCCGAGTATCACCATCGGATAAAAGAATTTTATGGTCACCGTGTTCAGTAATATGTTTAGTTAAAATGGCATGAATGCCTGCCTGGTGCAAAGTACGTACTTGGTAGGTGGCACCATCATCGGTGTAGATAATGACATACAAATAATTCCAAAGGGTGTCCTCACTATCAAGCACGCCCTCTCCATCTGGGTCAAAATAAACTAAATCAAAAGGCTTGGAGTAGTACTCTGTATATTCAGGATGATTGGGGATGAACTGGGTCAGATAACCATTTTTATCTAAGACCAACAATACATCGTCACCACTAACCACCTTTCTGAGGTTGATGCCATTGTGATTACTATCCATATCAATGACACCCAATAACTGAAAGTCCTTGTTAATCGGCATAATATTGAGTGGTTCGGTCCATTGTTCATGTAAATAAACAAAAGTGCCAACGATGATGAGAAGTAAAATAATAATTATCGCCCAAGTCTTGCCTTTCATAGCTTTTCTTTCCAAGCAATTTTAGGTGGAGGCAATGAGGGACAACGTTGAATAGAACAAATCACAAAATGAGCAATCTCGTTTAATAGCATGGATGTGGCGTGGTTTGCAGCAATAACACCGCCATAAGGATTATTTCTAGGAGCTGGCAAGACAATTTCACAGACTTTCTCTGCAACCACTTCACGGCAACAATTTTCGATAATAACGACTTGAATGACCATGCGCACTTGGCTTGGGCAACAGAAAAACTCGTGCTGTAATTTAAGAAGTTTGGTCTCAATACGATACTGTGATTGGCCTACATAAGGGGCCGTGGTCACCGCTTTGAAGCAACAGGTGTTACGTAGACTTTGCGCTACCAGTGAAGTCAACATTTCATTAGGAGGAGCTACCCACCGATTACGACTAAACGATTTTAATTCATAAGGGCATTTGAGATAAATAATCTGATCGGAATCATAGCCAGCTGCAGCTGTGGTCTCTGCGACAAAAACTGTGAAGCACGAGCCACAACAAGGTTGACGGATACATAAGTTATTTAATGCATAGCGATTAACATTAGTATCAACAGCACAGCCACTAAGACACACTGCAACCATCAACAAAGCAAATAATGCCACTTTTCTTAGCATACTACTCTCCGGGTCCAGGAGGTAAGGGCTTGGTGCCTCTGATAAGCGCAGAAGGATTCTGTTTAAGGGTGCTGGTCACCTCTTTGACATTCTGCAATGTTTGTTTTAATGACCGTGCTGCCTCATATATTTCAGGTAAAGTTTGATCACTTAAGCTTTTAATTGCGATATCTAAATCACGGAGGGTACCTTGGCTGTTTTGCAACGTGGTTTTGACTTGTTCGCTGGCACTGGTCAGACCCACTGCCGCTCCTCTAAATTTTTCCATGGTATCGGGGAATTGATTACTCGCAGTAGAGGTTTTGGCCAGTATATTTTTTATACTCGCTAAATTTTGTGGATCTAAAACAACTTGAAAGCTTTCGCTAATCACTTTGAAGCTAGCACTCATCCCTTTTAAGCCATTGGTAACTTCTCGAAGGGTATCGTTTAATTGTACGAGTAAAGAAGGTTCAGATGGAATGACAGGATAACGCTGGTCTTTATTTTTTTCTAAGGGCGGTGCACTCGAAGTTTTTGCCTTAAGACCAAGGTAGGTGTTACCGGTAAAGCCTTGCGCCATTAAAGTCGCGGTTGTACTTTTATTGATCGGTGCTTTGTCATTCACTTTAACGACTAGCATCACTTCTTGCGGATCTTCAGGATCAATCGTAATGCTATCCACGTAGCCGACTTGGACACCATTGAATTTGACAGGGGCTTTGTCAGTCAGACCTGAAACAGGTTCTTTTAAATAAACCAGGTATTTATTATATTTTTTAACGTGTTCAGAGGATAACCAAAGTACTGCAATTGCGAGTATGAAAGACAATAGCACAACAAATAGTCCAACGGCCGTGTAATTAACTTTTGGATCCAAGCCTTACTCCTTGTCCTTGTCTTCGTCTTTTATTTTTGCTTTCCTTTCCTTGTCCACAATACCATTTATTCGCTGCGCCCTTAAACCACTAAAATATTCTGCGATGGCAGGATGTTCATCATCAACCAATTCTGCCATTGGCTTACAAGCTAAAATAGTACATTTACCAAGAAAAGCAACGCGATCTGCAACCATCCATAGTGTTTCTAAATCATGCGTCACGATTATGATAGTCAAATTTAAGGTTTTCCGTAAGTCTAAAATGAGTTGATCTAAATCATGGGCGCTGTGAGGATCAAGCCCGGAAGTGGGCTCATCTAAGAATAGTATCTCAGGATCAAGCGCAATGGCTCTAGCCAATGCAGCTCGTTTCTGCATACCACCGCTAAGTTCAGAAGGATATTTATTCGCAGCCTCCAGTGGTAAACCAGTCAAAGCGATTTTTAAATAAGCAATCTCTCTTTGTAATTCGTGATCCAAATCAGTCAAGGTGCGTAATGGAAATAACACATTCTCCATGACTGTTAGTGAACTGAATAAGGCGCTTTGTTGAAATAAAACGCCCCAACGATGTTGGATGGCACTGAGTTGTTTTGCAGAACATTGAAGTAAATCTTGTCCAAAAACATGAATACTTCCAGAGGTGGCTTTTTGTAATAACAGCATAGAACGTAGCAAAGTTGTTTTACCGCCACCACTCTCCCCTACTATTCCCACGACTTCATCTCTTTTGACTTGAAGATTAACCTTATCGAGCACTTTTTGCCCTTTAAAGGCGGTCGCTAAGTTTTTTATTTCTAAAATCGGTGAATCTTTCTTGAGGACTTGGTTCACATTTTCATCCTCATAGATTTAACCGACTATAAATTATTGAATAGATTGCATCAGCGATAATGATTAGAAAAATGGCTTGCACCACGCTTTTGGTCGTTTGTATGCCGATACTGTCGGCATTGCGAGAGACATTAAAACCTTGGAAGCAGCCTACCATGGAGATAATTAAGGCAAATACAGGCGCTTTGCTTAAACCGATCATTAAAGTTGTTAGGTTCACCACCTCATTAAAGCGCCCCATGAAGTCGCCATACTGCATGCCATACAAAATCTTGGTCATGATCATGCCACCTAGGACGCCAAAAATATCTGCCCAAATGATTAACAAAGGAAATACAACTAAAGAAGCAACCACTCGGGGGATGACTAAAATGTCAAACGGTGAGAATCCCATGGTTCGTAGCGCATCGATTTCTTCATGTAACTTCATCGCGCCAATTTGTGCGGTTAAGGCTGCGCTGGTTCTGCCTGCTCCAATGATGGCGGTAATTAAAGGCCCAAACTCTCGTAAGATCGCTTGGCCGATTAAATTAACAATGAACGCATTAGCACCATAGTTTTGCAATTGCACCCCTAGTTGGTAAGAAATGACTACCCCGACTAAGAAAGATAAGAGCGCTATAATGGGCAACGCTTGATAACCCATTTCATAAATAGAATTAAAAAATGAACGAACTTGTAGTTGGGTAAAGTGTCGAATGGTGTGGAACGACATGACCACTAATTGGCCGAAAAAACTCAAATAAGCGCTAAATTGATCAAACTTGCTGACAGTAGCTTTGCCAATAGACTCAAGTAATGGCGGACCTTGAGGTTTGGGCGGCAACGGCGTTAAGCTTTCTTCTTTTTTCTCGATTAGTTCCAGTAAGGCTTTTTGCTCATCAGTGAAGCCTATCAAGCTATGCGCGAAAGATTGTTTCTTTAAATCCGCAAATAGATGATATAGAACCACAGCTCCTGCGGTGTCCATACTCGAGATATCGGTGCCGTCAATGGTTAATTCTTTGCCAGGAATAGTACGCAAACGCCTCGTGCGACCAGTCATGAGAGGTATCGATTTTTTATTCCAGTCACCTGATAAAAAAACTTTACCGTTTTCACGATGAATGGCAGGTTTTTTGACCGGCTTATTATATTCGGTAGGCATAGCTAGCTCACACGTGGGGTACTCACCCCTTCAACGAGTTGCTTGATTTTCACCCTGCCATTGATGAATTGAATAACGATGGAAAGATTACGATTTTCCCAGCGGACTGTTGCCACCGAGTTTTGACCAAAACCCAGTGTCGCACTACTTGAAGGCTGACCCAAAATCGCGGTGACATCTTCTAGAGTCATTCCAGTACTAATTGAATCAAAGCTGGTTTTGGTAAGTTTGGGATTACAGGCTGCGAGGAGTACTACTAAGCCACAAAAACAAAGAAACTTTGCAATCCTTTTCATAGCCTTCCTTAGGATGAGATCTAAGAAGTTAGTATAACCAATTTGGTAAATCTTGTTCTATTTTTTTTAGATCAGACCTAAGCGCCAGATGGTTGGGAACAAAAAGTGCTACGTGGTTCCAAAATTTAGCTGAATGGTCAAAATGAATGGTGTGGGTAAGTTCGTGAATGATAATGTAGCGGGTTAACTCAGGTGGCAAAAGTAACAATCGACTATTTAAGCTAATGTTCTTGTCTCGGGTGCAACTGCCCCAGCGCGAACGTTGCAGTCTGATCGATAAGGAGTTAAAGGGTAAATTGCAGGTCTGGCTATGGTGTTTAATTAATTCAGGCAAATGTCGTTTTGCTTTTTTGATCAACCATGATTTTAATAAGCGCTGAACATCTGTTTCTTGAAGATCATTGCGAAAATACAAACCACAAGTTGCTTTATTTTCCTTAAGTTTAATTTTTTGCCGATCAGTATAGTGAATCTCCCACTCTTCGTTCACTCCTAGGAGGTTAATCGTTTGGGGAATCATTAAGGCAGGGGGTTGTACCTGAAGTAGATGCAAATGCTTTCGCACCCACTCCAGTTTCTCTGCTAAAAACTCAAAAGCTTTCTTGCGGCTCATACGCTTTGGAATGATAAGTTCCAAGCCATTCCTTGCAGAAATACGAACGGCGATCCGTCGCGAGCGCTCACTCTGCCGTAATGTGACGGGAGGTAACCAGTCGGGACTATTCTTCATCACTCACGATAACTTTTTCGATGATCACATCATCAACTGGCACATTTTCGTGTCCCGAGCGCGTGGTTGTTTTGGCTTTGGCGATATTATCGACTACATCCATACCATTCACAATCTTAGCAAAGACACAGTAGCCCCAGCCTTGGCTGTTTTCGGCAGTATGATCAAGAAAATGATTATCATTGAGGTTAATAAAGAATTGTGATGAAGCAGAATGTGGGTCGCTGGTTCTTGCCATGGAGAGAGTACCGCGATGATTCTTCAGAGCTTTTTTTGCTTCATTACGGATTGGCTCATGGGTTTTCTTTTGACTCATTCCTGACTCAAAGCCACCACCTTGTACTACAAAATTGGGAATGACTCGGTGAAAAATGGTATCATCATAGAATCCTGCTTTCGCATACTTAAGAAAGTTTGCGCTCGTTTCAGGAGTATTTTCATGATCAAGTTCAATATCGATTTGGCCTAAGTTAGTGATAAAAGAGATCATCGGGCTTCCTTTAATAAGTCGAATTGGAGTTCACATTTTAAATTTATCCCAACTTTAGTCAATGAACAAAAGGCTTTTCGCTATGAATGCGGATCAATTCTTACAAGCACTGACGGTTAATGATCTCGTTTTGACTGCTAATCGAAGGCTCGCCAGTTATTTACGGGATCAATACAATCATCTGCAGTTAGGTCTTGGACTAAAGGCTTGGCAAAGTGTAGCGATCATGCCGCTATTGGCTTGGGTTGAAACCAGTTATCAGTTTTATAGTCAGAATTCCCGTCGAATCCTCAATGACTTTCAAGAAAGTCTTTTATGGGAAGAAATCATTAGTCACTCTTCTGCTGGAACAGAATTAATCAATATTCAAGCCACTGCACAATTAGTGAAAGAAACCTGGGGTCTTTTACAGCAATGGAATTTAAAGTTTGAGGAATTACAGAGTTCGGATTGCTTCGACATTCAATGCTTTGTTGCTTGGTGTCAAACTTTTAAAAACAGGTGTCAAGCTCTTGAAGTCATGACTCGTTCCGAAATTTTAGCTGAACTAAATACGCTATTGCGCGACAACGAAATTTCTAGATTACCCAAGCGAATATTTTTTGTTGGCTTTGATGATTTAACGCCGAGCATTAAAGTATTTCAAGAAATATTACAATCAAAGACTGTGGTCGATACATTAAATCTTCAAAGCACACAAACCAGCACATCTGTACGAATGAATTTTGCTGATCACAAAGAAGAATTACTAGCAATGGCGCGCTGGGCTGCAAATCAACATAATCTAAATCCTCAAGCACAGATTGGTTGCATAGTGCCCAATTTAAATACCGAACGCACCACTATTGAAAATATTTTCTCGGAACAAGGTTTGGAGTCAAAGTACAATATTTCAGCAGCAAAAACATTACTAGATTACCCAATCATCCAACATGCGCTATTAGTGCTTTCTTTAAATTTCCACAGCATATCCTATGAAAGTTGGAGTCAACTTCTGCGATCACCTTTCATTGCAGGATCACAAAGCGAAGATAGTGCTAGAGCAAAATTTGACTTTAAATTACGGCAAGTTAGTGAACATAGAATCAGTTTAAGCTTAATAGTATCTAATTCTCTGCTAGAAAATTGTCGGTCACTTAAAGAACTACTCCAAGCATTTTTAAAGATTAGAACTCAAGGCAGCAAAACGTTAGAGCAATGGCTTTTATTATTTAGCAAGCAACTTGCCTGTTTTGGATGGCCATCCGAGCGCACTTTAACAAGTACCGAATTTCAACTAGTAGAGCGATTTAAAAAGAGTTTTGACGAATTGCTTGGGACCCAGTTGCAATTAAAAAAAATGGAATTCGAAGAAGCCTTTACACTACTGCAGCGCTTACTTAAAACAATTGAGTTTCAACCACAAAGTCATCAGGCACCCGTTCAAATACTAGGCCTTTTAGAAGGAGCCGGGATACGATTTGATTCAATGTGGGTCGCCGAACTTACTAGCGATAATTGGCCACAACCCGCGGCACCTAATCCATTTATTCCGATGCAACTACAAAGGAAATATGCACTACCCCACTCTACCTGTGAACGTGAATTACAATTTAGTCAGAATGTCATGTTGCGTTTGCAGCAGAACGCTAGCCATATTATTTTCAGTCACGCCAATTATGAAGGTGATCGACATTTAGCACCTAGCTCTTTGATTACCCAATTTCCTGAAGTTAGTTTGAACGTCCCTGTTGAGGATAACCTGGCCAAACAACTTTATCGCAGCAAAAAAATGGAATGGCTTTGTGACCAAGTTGGACCACAAATAACCACACAGACTGTTTCTGGGGGCAGTGGTATCTTTAAATCACAAGCAGCTTGTCCGTTTCAAGCGTTTGCGAAATATCGACTCAACGCTGAACCATTGGCAGATGTCACGCCAGGATTAGCAATGACCCAGCGCGGCAGCGTGATTCACGAAGTGTTATCGCTACTATGGCAAGAGCTAAAAAATCATCATACCTTATGCGCACTTGATGAACACGATTTGCATGAAATAGTGTTTACGGCCATTGATCAAGTTTTGTCTGAATTACCAATGAGCAAACCACTGACTATTTCGACACAATTTATCGCGATCGAACGAACACGACTTTTTGAGATCGTCATGAGATGGTTGGCTATCGAAAAATCGCGACCACCTTTCGAGGTGGTTAGTTGTGAGGAGAGACAAATCACCCAAGTTGATAAAATTAAGTTACATATTCAAATAGATCGAATAGATAAATTAGCTAATGGTTCTTATGTCATCGTCGATTATAAAACATCGAAACCGTCTATCAATGACTGGTTCTCAGATCGACCTCAAGAACCGCAACTACCTTTGTATTTTTCAGTCAGCAACTACGATGTAAGTAGTTTATTATTTGGACAACTTAGGAAGGAAGAACTCTGCTTTAAAGGTCTTAGTCGTTATAGCGATACCGCGCCTGGAGTGTTGACACTTGAACAATTAAATAATGAAGAACTTACCACTTGGCAGGAGTTAACATTATTTTGGAAAACAACTTTAAATAATTTAGCGGTCGATTTTATTGCGGGTAAAGCGGCAGTTTCTCCTAAAAATATAGCCTCTTGTACCTATTGTCATTTAGAGGAGTTATGCCGAATCAATCATACCATTGCGAGTAGCGTCAGTTTACAAGGAGGAGATAATGGCTAATGTCTCTGATCATCTTTTACGAGAAAACGCACTTGATCCTACACAATCGTTCATTGTTCAAGCACCGGCAGGATCGGGTAAAACAGAATTACTGACCCAGCGCTTACTAGTCTTACTTGCCACTACCCAGCAGGATCCTGAGGAAATTGTTGCAATAACATTTACTAGAAAAGCAGCAAGTGAGATGCGATCTCGTGTTTATGAGGCTTTATTAAAAGCACAACAACCCGCACCTGCTGCTTCTCATGAACTTAAAACCTGGCAGTTAGCAAACAATGTTCTGGCAAAAGATAAGCAACACCATTGGCAATTATTACAGAATCCAAATCGATTGCGAATTTTTACGATTGATGCCTTGTGTGCCAAAATTGCTAAATCGGCCCCAGTATTATCGCGTTTTGGGACTATTCCCGCCATTACAGCAGATTCTGAAGAGTTATATCGAGAAGCTGCTTCCAAACTATTAGAGTCCTTAAATGAAAATAGTCCCTGGCAATCACATCTCACTAATTTGTTATTGCACTTAGATAATAATTTTAAGGTGGTGCAAGATTTATTTGTTGGGATGTTACATCGGCGCGATCAGTGGCTTCCCTACCTCATGTCACACAAGAATAATGAGCAGAGTCGCGAAAGTTTAGAACAAGGTCTGCGAAATATTATACTTGAGAGTTTAGCTCAGGCGGCTAACAGTTTTCCTCAAGAATATCTCGAAGAACTTAAGCTTCTTTCAAATTTCGCTGCAAATAATTTAGCGGCGACCGATCCAGATTCTATTATTTGTGTTTTACATGGTTTGACATCTTTTTCAAGCAATACCTGCTCTGATCGAAAAGTTTGGTTAGCTTTGCAAGAGTTTTTTCTCACCCAAGCTGGTGAATGGCGTAAAACTGTCAATAAAAATAACGGTTTTCCTGTAGCCATAGAAAATAAAAACAGTTCTGACGCTCAATATTACAAGCAGATGAAAGAGAGGATGATCAAATTCCTTGGGGCATTAAATGATAAAGAGCTATTTCGTCTAGCATTACAACAAATCGCTATTTTGCCGCCCGAACAATATTCTGAAAATCAATGGCAAGTGCTTGCGGCACTCACTGAATTATTGCCTGTTTTAGTAGCTTATTTACACACCATTTTTCAAGAACGAAATGTCATTGACTTTATTGCCGTGGCACGGGGTGCTCTGGACGCACTGGGCGAAGAAGATAATCCGACTGATTTAGCGCTTAATCTTGACTATCGAATCCGCCATTTATTGGTCGATGAATTTCAGGATACCTCCGTTTCACAATTCAATTTGTTACAGCGCTTGACTGCAGGATGGGAAAACTCAGATGGTCGTACTCTGTTTTTAGTGGGTGACCCCATGCAATCTATTTATCGTTTTCGTGAAGCAGAGGTAGGGCTTTTCTTGCAAGTCAAACATCAGGGAATGGGTGCCATTAAATTACAACCCATTACCTTGGAGGTCAATTTTCGATCACAAGCTGGTATCGTAAAATGGTTTAATAATACCTTTGCTACCATCTTTCCTGCATATGAAAATAAAGAGCTTGGTGCCATTCCATATAGTTCCTCGGTTGCATTTTCGGATATTGATCATCATCAACATGTGGTCGTGTCACCACTGTGTAATGCAACACAGCAGCAAGAAGCCGAGCATATTGTTAAACTTATTCAGCAAGAACAAGCCTTAGCACCACATATTTCAATTGCAGTTTTAGTGCGTTCGCGAAGTCATCTACAACAAATTGTGCCAACATTAAAACGTGCCCAAATAAATTTTCAAGCAATTGAAATCGAGCGTTTAATTTATAGTCCGGTGGTGAGTGATTTGTTCGCCTTAACGAAAGCATTATGCCACCTAGCAGATCGGATAGCCTGGCTAGCTGTCTTAAGAGCACCTTGGTGCGGGCTAACCTTATCTGATTTATATGCGGTTGCAAATTACAATGTACACGGAACAATTTGGGCTAACCTTCAGAATTACACTAAAATCGAAAATTTAAGTCACGATGGTCAGCATCGTTTATCAAGAATCGTCCCTATCCTTGCGCAAGCTCTTAATCATAAATTACGCACTAACTTCAGATCTTGGCTAGCTCAAACTTGGTACCGTATCGGAGGACCAGCTTGTTTATCAGAAGAATTTGAAATTAATAATAGTAACGCTTATTTTGATTTGCTTGATGAACTGCAATCTCTGGGGGAGATCAATATTAATTTACTTCAAGAGAAACTCTACAACTCATACATTCACTCCTCTTCTTCGCAAGCAAATGTTCACGTATTAACTATTCACAAAGCGAAGGGACTTGAATATGACCTTGTGATCATGCCTAGCCTTGAGAGCAAACCTGCAATCGATGACCAGCAGCTACTGTTGTGGTGGGAACGTATTAATATTAGTGGTCACAAGGATTTAATATTGGCGCCCATTAAATCTCTAGAACAACGCTATGATTATATTTATCGCTACCTTAAAACGCAAGAAACAGCTAAAACAAAGTATGAGATTGTACGTCTACTCTATGTTGCTGCTACTCGAGCACGTCAAAAACTATATTTAATAGGTAACGTTATTAAATCGCAGGACAGTGAAAAAGTTAGGACTCCTATCTCGACCAGCTTTTTAGGCATTCTCTGGCCGGTATTAGAAAAATATTTTCAGCAACCTGTTTATTTTGATGAACCAGTCATACTCTCTGAAAATGACACTATCTTATTAGAAAGACTCACGAGCGATTGGCAACCGCCCTTGAAATTCACTACCACCGTCGATCTACCCAAACCTAATTTTTATCACTTTGAGTGGCAGCCGCAATTTAAACGTCAAATTGGAATAATCATCCATCAATATCTACAAAAATTAAGTGCTGTTGACTTTAAAAATTTAAAACCTAACCGATCATTGTGGAGTAGACAACTTGCCGAGCTAGGTGTTGTTACTCCTTTTTTGGAACCTTGTATTGATCAAGTTGAAAAAGCCATCACAAATATCCATCATGATCAAACAGCTAAGTGGATTCTTGATCCCACTCATGAATACACGGAAAGTGAGTATCCAATTTGTGTTGCCTTAGCTGATGGAATTTTCAACGGCATTATTGATCGAACATTTATCGATCAGCACGGAACTCGATGGATCATCGATTATAAAACTTCAGAGAATTGTGAGGGGGAACTAACAGAGTTTTATACTTCGTCTCAACAATGTTATGCAGAACAACTCGAAAAATATGCACAATACTTTAGAATGATCGAAGATCGACCCATAAAACTAGGACTCTATTTTCCAATGTTTTGTGGCTGGCATACCTGGAATCATTAATAACTTTGGAATGGCTTATGTCACAAGATATTTCTAAAAAATTAATCGTCGCTATCTCCTCCAGGGCACTGTTTGATTTGGATGAGAGTAATTTAGTCTATGAGACAGAAGGTCTCGATGCCTATGCGGCCTATCAAATTGCCCATGAGAATGAAATCCTGCAACCTGGTATGGCTTTCTCTCTAGTACAAAAATTTTTGAATCTAAACCAAGCAAATCAGCATGTAGAAGTCATTCTATTATCGCGGAACAGTGCAGATTCAGGCCTTCGCATATTTAACAGTATCAAACACTATGAATTAAATATCACTCGTGCCGTCTTCACCGGTGGTGAAAGTCCATTCCCTTATATCACCGCCTTTGGTTCGCACTTATTTTTATCAGCAAACACTGAAGATGTTAAAAAAGCGCTGGCTGCGAATTGCGCCGCCGCAACGATTTTAACTGGCAGCTGTCATTTATCACAAAGTGAGCAGCTACGGATTGCATTTGATGGCGATTCGGTCATTTTTTCTGATGAAGCAGAAAGAATTTACCAAGCAAATGGTCTTGAAGCTTTTACTCGCAGCGAGTCCTTAGCTGCTCATCAACCGCTTTCCGGCGGTCCTTTTAAAGGTTTTTTAGGAGCATTACATCAATTGCAACAACATTTCGGAGCCGAAAACTGCCCGATCCGCACCGCTCTCGTGACCGCACGTTCGGCACCGACCCATGAAAGAGTGATTCGCACTTTACGAGCATGGAATATTCGCATCGACGAAGCAATTTTTCTCGGGGGTTTGTCCAAAGGAGAATTTCTAGGTGCTTTTGGTGCCGATGTTTATTTCGACGACCAAGTTGTTCATTGTGAATCGGCGAATAAACATGTCACGACCGGTCATGTGCCTCATGGCATTGTTAATTCTGACTAGGCGTCGTTAATGCAGGAACGTACTAATTTAGGACCTTCATATATCAGACCAGTATATAGCTGAATCAGTTTCGCGCCTTCTGCGAATTTAATTTTTGCATGCTCAGTCGTTAAGATGCCACCACTGGCAATTATTGGTAGGCGATCAGCCACCAATGTTTTTAACTTAGTGAGTACGCTGGTAGCTCTATCAAACAAAGGTCCACCACTTAACCCCCCTGCTTCGTTCCAAGATTGACAGCCCTTAACACCATCACGCGCTAAGGTGGTATTCGTGGCAATTATGCCATCGATATTGTGAGCTAAGAAAATCTGCGCCATTTCCTCCAGCTCCGGGTCTGATAAATCAGGCGCTATTTTCACTAATAACGGTACTTGTTTGTGGTGCAAGGTAGCTAGTTGTTTCTGTCTGCTCTTCAGGGTCGTTACTAAAAGTTCCAGATACTTTGCTCCTTGCAAATCCCGTAAGCCTTGGGTATTTGGTGAGGAGATATTCACCGTAATATAGTCGGCATATGGGTAAACTTTTTCTAAGCAGTGAACATAATCATCGGTCGCATTTTCTAGTGGCGTAGTAGCATTTTTACCGATGTTAATTCCCAATACGCCGCGATATTTCCGCTGTTTAACCTTTGCAACTAAATAGTCGACACCTTTATTATTGAAACCCATTCGATTAATGATGGCTTGCCGCTGTGGAATTCGAAAAAGCCTAGGTTTGGGGTTACCCACTTGAGGCTTAGGTGTCACTGTACCAATCTCAAGAAAACCGAATCCTAAACCACCCAAGGCGTCAATATAATCACCATTTTTATCCAGCCCAGCAGCTAAACCTACTGGATTTGGGAAGTTTAGGCCAAAAAGTTCGATGGGGTTATTTTGGATAGGTGGTATTAGTGCAAAACTAAACGCATTTAATAAATTTAAGGTGAGATGATGAGCGACTTCCGGATCGAGCTTCATCAAAAACGGTCTTATTAGCTTATAACTCATTTGAGCCACTATGTGGTTAGTTTCTTAATCAAAAAAATCATTGTAACATGTGACTTTTGTCTAGCGTAGCCTGGGTGTAGTCTACTTGTCATTCTCGCGTAGGCGTCAACTAAAGCGTTGTTCCCTTCTCCCACAAGTGGGAGAAGGGAAAAAATGCTTAATGAAGGACAAGTAGGTTGCATGTGCACGCCCAAGCAATATTAAAAGGAGTTGTAATGCTACAGGGTATCAGTTTTGAAAACGATGAAATCTCAGAAATGCTGAGACAAACGATTTATAATTTTGCTAAAGAAGAAATTGTACCAATTGCATCTCAAATTGATGAAGAAAACATTTTTCCTCGGCATCTGTGGCCAAAGTTAGGCTCTCTGGGGTTACTGGGGATCACGGTAGAAGAGGAATATGGTGGTTCCGGCATGGGGTATCTGCAACATGTCATTGCCATGGAAGAGATCAGTCGCAGCTCAGGCGCTATTGGGCTGAGTTATGGAGCCCACTCAAATCTATGTGTCAATCAATTACGACGTTTTGGTACTCAAGAGCAAAAATTGGCTTACTTACCAGCTCTTTGTAATGGCGAAGCTGTGGGTGCTCTGGCGATGAGCGAAAGCGGTTCTGGCTCAGACGTCATTAGTATGCGACTGCATGCCGAGAAAAAAAATGATCATTATGTTTTAAATGGCACTAAAATGTGGGTCACTAACGGCCCCGATGCAGATACCTTAATCGTTTATGCTAAAACAGATCCTGCTGATGCTCCTCACGGTATCACAGCGTTTATTATTGAAAAATCCTTTCCGGGATTCAGCACGGCTCAAAAGTTAGACAAATTGGGAATGCGTGGCTCAAACACCTGCGAACTTGTTTTTGATAATTGTGAAGTCCCTGTCGGCAATATCCTTGGTGAGCTCAATGAAGGTGCTAAAATACTGATGAGTGGCTTAGACTATGAACGAGTCGTCTTGTCAGGAGGCCCCTTAGGAATTATGCAAAGCTGTCTTGATGTGGTCTTACCCTACGTTCACGAACGAAAGCAATTCGGAAAGCCCATTGGTGAATTTCAACTTATCCAAAGCAAAATCGCAGATATGTATAGCACTTTAAGTGCTTGCCGAAGTTATGTGTACACAGTAGCAAAAGCTTGTGATGCTGGTAAGGTGACACGACAGGACGCTGCAGGTGCTATTCTTTATAGTGCAGAACATGCAACCAAGATGGCCTTAGAAGCCATACAATGTTTGGGCGGGAATGGCTATATAAATGAATATCCCACAGGTCGATTTCTACGAGATGCGAAATTATATGAAATTGGCGCTGGCACATCAGAGATTAGACGCATGTTAATAGGTAGAGAATTATTTAAACTGTCGAGTTAGGTGAATTATGAATCAGAAAAATCCAATTATCATTGCGAGTGCTGTTCGTACTCCTATTGGAAACTTGCAAGGATCACTCAAGGATTTAAGTACCACTGATTTGGGCGCAGCGGCGATCAAAGCAGCCGTTGAACGGGCGAATTTAACGCAGGATTCCGTGGATACTGTCATTATGGGTTGTGTTTTACCTGCGGGTTTAGGCCAAGCACCAGCGCGGCAAGCCGCTTTGAAAGCTGGTTTGTCTGTAAAAACCGACTGCACCACTATTAATAAAATGTGTGGCTCTGGAATGAAGTCAATCATGTTAGGTTTTGACGCCTTACAATCGAATCAAGAGTCAGTCGTCATAGCAGGCGGCATGGAAAGCATGACCAATGCCCCATTTTTATTACCTAAAGCTCGTCAAGGATATCGTTTCGGTCATCAAAAAGTGCTAGATCATATGTTATTAGATGGCTTGGAAGATGCTTATGAACCTGGCACAGCAATGGGTGTCTTTGCCGAGCGTTGTGCAGTTGATTATCAATTTACTCGTGAAGCACAAGATAAATTTGCAACCGAATCATTACGCCGTGCAAAAGAGGCAACCGATTCCAAAATTTTTCAAGACGAAATTGTTCCTATCCACATTACTACTGCCAAAGGTGAAGAACAAGTTATTACAATCGACGAAGGTCCGACCACCGCCAAAGCAGAAAAAATTCCAACATTAAGACCGGCATTTTCTAAAAATGGGACAATTACTGCCGCTAATTCCAGCTCAATTTCCGATGGTGCAGCCGCCGTTACGTTAATGCATTTGGAACAAGCACAAAACTTGGGTGTCAAACCACTTGCAAAAATATTGGGGCACTCAACTTATTCTGGTGAACCAGATCAATTCACGACGGCGCCGATCTTTGCGATCCAACGCCTTCTAAAAAAATTAGATTGGCAAGTTTCTGATGTTGATCTTTGGGAAATTAATGAAGCGTTTGCTGTGGTTTCCCTGGCGGCTACTAAAGAATTAAACCTGCCACCTGATCGGGTCAACGTTCATGGTGGTGGCTGCGTTTTAGGACATCCAATTGGTGCTTCAGGTACACGCATTGTGGTCACTTTACTTCATGCTATGATTCGCACTCAGTCTAAACGTGGTATTGCTGCATTATGTATTGGAGGTGGCGAAGCTACCGCTCTTGCAATTGAACTTCTATAAACGGATTTTTTTATGCCTATCCTTTCCTCTAGCATTGATTGCTCAAGTGAAACCTATAAAGCTAACCATGAGACGATGTCAAAATTAGTCAAAGATCTTAAAGGTGTCGTACAAACTATTGAACAAGGTGGCGGCGATCAAGCACGACAAAGACATCTGGAACATGGCAAATTATTGCCACGCGAAAGAATCAATCAGCTCATTGATCCTGGATCACCTTTTCTGGAATTGTCAGCCCTTGCCGGTTACGAGGTCTATGATGACGTTGTTCCTGCAGCAGGATTAATCACCGGAATTGCACAAATATCTGGACAAGAATGTCTGATCATTGCCAATGATGCTACTGTAAAAGGTGGCACTTATTATCCAATCACCGTCAAAAAACATTTACGGGCTCAAGAAATTGCTCTAAAAAATCAATTACCCTGTGTCTACCTGGTCGATTCAGGAGGTGCTTTTCTTCCTAAACAAGATGAAGTTTTCCCTGACAAAGAACATTTCGGCCGCATTTTTTATAATCAAGCAAACATGTCAGCTCGAAATATTCCTCAGATTGCCATTGTGATGGGATCGTGTACCGCAGGTGGTGCTTATGTTCCAGCCATGGCGGATGAATCGATCATGGTTAAAAATCAAGCGACCATTTTTTAGCAGGCCCACCTCTAGTTAAAGCGGCGACCGGCGAAGTGGTTAGCGCCGAAGATTTAGGAGGTGCAGATGTCCATTGTCGTGTTTCAGGTGTTGCAGATTACTACGCAACAAATGATAGCCACGCCTTGACGATTGGTCGACAATTGGTGGCAAACTTAAATCGAGAGAAAAAGATCTCACTCGTTACTAAATCTGTCCAAGAACCTCTTTATGCCGCAGATGAATTATACGGTGTGGTAAATTCTGATCTTAGGAAACCTTTTGATGTTAAAGAAGTCATTGCCAGAATTGTCGATGGCTCAGACTTCGATGAGTACAAGGCATTATACGGTAAAACATTGGTTTGCGGTTTCGCACATATTTATGGCTACCCCGTAGGAATTATTGCGAATAATGGCATTTTATTCGGTGAATCAGCTCTCAAAGGCACTAATTTTATCGAGCTGTGTAATCAACGTAAGATTCCGCTGGTGTTTTTACAAAATATTACAGGCTTCATGGTCGGCAAGAAGTATGAAGCAGAAGGAATCGCGAAGCACGGTGCTAAAATGGTCACTGCGGTGGCTTGCGCTTCTGTGCCAAAATTCACCGTCATTATTGGCGGCAGTTTTGGGGCAGGTAATTATGCAATGTGTGGTCGTGCTTATGATCCACGTTTTTTGTTTATGTGGCCAAATGCACGAATTTCGGTGATGGGTGGCGAGCAAGCGGCGCAAGTTTTAGTTCGAGTCACTGAAGAAAAAAAAGCGCGCCAAAATATTGCTTGGAGCGATGAAGAAAAAGAAAAAGTTTTAAATAACATTAGAAAGCAATATGAATCCCAAGGCAATCCCTATTATGCTAGCGCCAGATTATGGGATGATGGGATTATTGATCCAAAAGATACTAGACGCGTATTGGGGCTGAGTATTTCTGCATCTTTAAATGCTCCTATCGAAAACACCCAGTATGGCATATTTAGAATGTAGGGGAAAAAATGAGTACAAATTGCGTTCTTATCGATCAAACTAGCGAAGGCATTGTGACGCTGACATTAAACCGTCCTGATCGTCATAATGCTTTTAATGAAGATGTCATCAACTCATTGCAAGTGTCATTAGATAAAATCAATCATGACTCAGCAATTAGAGTAGTGATTATCAGAGCCAATGGCAAAAACTTCTCGGCCGGTGCCGATCTTGAGTGGATGAAGAAAATGGTTCATTACTCTCATGACGATAACGTGAACGATGCCATGACCCTGATGAATCTTTTTAAGACTTTAGCCTCTTTAAAGAAACCAACTATCGCGCTAGTCCAAGGCAGTGCCTTTGGTGGCGGTGTCGGAATTTTAGCTTGTTGTGATATTGTCATCGCAGAAGAAAATGCGAATTTTTGTTTTTCAGAAGCAAAATTAGGTTTGGTGCCGGCAACTATTGCACCCTATGTTATTCGCGCAATTGGTTTACGCAATACCCAATATTTATTTTTAACCGCAAAGAAATTTGATGTATTACTCGCACAAAGAATCGGACTAATTCACGAAATTGTTCCTCAAGGTTGTTTGGCTGAAATAGCAGAACAACACTGTGCTCACTTGCTAACTAACGGACCCAAAGCGCTTAGTATTATCAAAAATTGGCTAGTTCGCATTCAGCCAAACAATGACCAAGCGTTAATTGAATCGGCGGAACTCATCGCCGATGTACGCATTTCAGATGAAGCTCAAGAAGGACTGGCGGCCTTTTTCGAAAAGCGAAAAGCACAATGGACATTGTAGGATAAGACTCGCATGGCTTTATTTGAAAAAATTTTAATTGCAAATCGTGGTGAAATTGCATGTCGAATCATGCGCACCGCAAAACGTTTAGGTATTCATACTGTTGCCGTATTTTCCGAGGCAGATCAAAATGCTATGCATGTGCAATTAGCAGATGAAGCTTATTTACTCGGTCCAGCACCAAGCAATGAAAGTTATCTGAACATCGCTAAAATCATAGCGATTGCTAAAGCCTGTAACGCTAATGCTATTCATCCTGGCTATGGTTTCTTATCTGAAAATCCTGATTTGGCCACCGCTTGTGAACAAGCTGGAATAATATTCATCGGGCCAAGTGCGCAAGCGATCGCCTTAATGGCAAACAAGAATGTTGCCAAAGAAAAAATGGATGCTCACCGTATTCCTATTTTACCGGGCTATTATGATCAATCACAATCGCTTGCTGCCTTTCGTGAACATGCTAATGAAATTGGTTATCCTGTTCTTCTCAAAGCAGCCGCTGGTGGCGGTGGCAAAGGTCTGCGCTTGGTGCCTGATGAGCAAGAATTAGAGCACGCTTTTAATGCAGTTAAACGCGAAGCAAAAGCCTATTTTAATGACGAGCAAATTTTACTAGAAAAATATTTGGCCAATGCCCGTCATATTGAAGTCCAAATAATTGCAGATCATTTTGGCAAGGTGCAACATTTATTAACTCGTGATTGTTCTATTCAACGCCGTCATCAAAAGATTGTCGAAGAAGCTCCCGCACCTAATATTTCACAAGAATTGCAAGATAAAATGACGTCTACTGCCATTAAAATTGCGCAAGTGATCAATTATACGAATGCTGGTACCATAGAATTTTTAGTAGAGAACGAACAATTTTATTTCATGGAAATGAACACCAGGCT
>JAGVJZ010000062.1 GCA_020050845.1 Gammaproteobacteria bacterium | reverse complement strand
TCATCGAACTCAATGTCAGCGTCGAGGTCTTCAAGGTCAGCAGGAAGCTCTTCATCTTTTTCAACGATTTGTGATTCATCGATTTCTTCATCGATAAAGCCGGTAATAATATCTGTTAATCTTTTTTCGCCGGTTTCGACTTTGTCAAATTGTGCCAGTACTGATGCAATAATATCAGGATATTGGGAGAGGGCAGTGAGGACTAGTTTTAGGCCTTCTTCAATGCGTTTTGCAATAGCGATTTCGCCTTGGCGAGTTAGGAGTTCGACACTACCCATTTCGCGCATATACATACGGACTGGGTCTGTAGTGCGACCAAATTCACTATCAATCGTGGCTAAGACCGCGACTGCTTCTTCCTCAACTTCTTCATCAATATCAGCAGTAGCGCTTTCAACTAATAATAGGGCATCTTCATCTGGTGGTTGTTCATAGATGATGATTCCTAGGCTGTTGAGCCTTTCATATATATCTTGGATGACTTCAGCTTCAAGATTACCGGGAAGGTGATCATTCACTTCATCAAGAGTTAAATAACCTTGTTCTTTACCCTTGGTAATTAACTCTTTAAATTTATCTTGTTCAATGGTCATATTGTCTCCGTAGTACCAGTTAACTGGAGATTAACTGTTTAAGGTCAAAACCCTAACAGGACAAAATGCCATCTACTTCCATGTAAACGACACTCGCTAATAACGTAATAACTTCGCCAAGGTAGATCCAAGGCCTTGCTGATCCCAGAAGAAAACGATCCAAGTGCTTGTAATGACTAGGAACTTCGGCGGCTAAAAAACCCTTAATGTGGTATATTAGCAGTATATTTAGATTATTCCAGTCAAGATGTTACTTTCGTGTCGAGAGTAGACGTTGCAGTAACAATTTCTCATCCATGGTCAAGCCTTTCTTCGAACCCTTTGCTAACAATACTTGGATTTGTTCTCCCTTATTCGCCTCTAGAATGCGCTCAAAAGCGCCCTGTAGTTCATTTTGCCAGCCAGGATCTGGGATCAGTAAATCCTGAGCGGCGAGCTCCATGAGCAATGGTTGTACAGGGTCATTCGAAAAATATTCTAGTAAACATCCAGTCGTTTGCAGTGGGGTCTGGTTAAGTATAGACAATATTTTTCTAATTATTTCAAATCCTTCTAATTGAATTTCCTCAAGATTTGGGGGAATAGCTATGCGCTGCGCTAATCCTGGCGCTTGTAACAGTAGGCGAAGAGCTAATAGCACCGGGGTCCCAATTTTTCCAGAGTCATACACCGCAGGTGGCGCGGGGTTCGGCGCAGGGCGTTCTTGTGCTTCTAAAATCTCTTTGATTTTGTCCTGGCTAATCCCAACGATATTGGCAAGGCGATTAAACATCAATTCTTGAAATATTCCCTTAGGGATATGGTGCAGTTTCTTATTCGCGATATGGACTAAGCGTGTTTTGCCAGCAATAGTCTCGATTTCGGTTTGAGCTAGCATTTTTTTGAAGAAAAAATCGGATAAAGAGACTCCGTTATTCACTGCCGCCAGGAATTGTTCTTTGCCCACTTTTCTGACAAAACTGTCGGGATCTTCGCCGCTGGGTAAGAACAAAAATCGAACTTTAATCCCTTCATTCACCATCGGTAATACAATCTCAAGCGCTCGCCAAGCAGCTTTTTCGCCAGCGCTATCGCCATCAAAACAAAAGACAACATCATTGGTCAGCCTGAGTAATAAATGGATGTGATTCGAGGTAATTGCCGTCCCTAAAGTCGCTACTGCATTCTTGATTCCAAATTGATGTAAGCTGATTGTGTCTAAATAACCTTCGACAACGATGAGCTGATCTAGTTCGCGATGGTGTTGTATCGCTTGAAACAAGCCATACAGTTCACGACTCTTATGAAAAACCTTTGTTTCGGGAGAATTTAAATATTTCGGTTGTTCTGTGGTGAGAGTTCTGCCACCAAAGGCAATGATTTGTCCTTTCTTGTTATGGATAGGAAACATCACTCGTTCACGAAAGCGATCGAACCAGCGATCACCTTTTTGGATAATAAGGCCTACTTCTTGTAATTTAGTTTTCGAAGTCGCTGTTTTGCCAGCAGCATCGACTAAATTCTGCCAGCCACTAGGCGCATAGCCTAAACCAAACTCATCAATAATGTCGGGTGTCAGGCCCCGATTCAGCAGATAATCTCTAGCGGTAGGGTGTTTTTTGAGAGCGGCTTTAAAATAATTGGCTGCTTTGTGCAGTAACTCAAAATCACTGGTTTGCGCTTTTGCTGGAGCATGATTACTGGTTTCGGGCAGACTCATGCCAGCCTTATGGGCTAATATTTCTACTGCCTCAGGGAACGTTAGTTTGTCATAAGAGGTAAGGAAACTGATTGCATTGCCACTAGCCTTGCAACCAAAGCAATAATAAAACTGTTTATGTCGGTTAACGGAGAAAGAAGGGGACTTTTCGTTATGGAAGGGGCATAACCCTTGATAGTTAGCTTGACCGGTTTTTTTGAGTGTGATGCGTTGTTCGACTAGCTCAATAATATCAGTACGAGCCAAAACCTCATCTATAAAATCTTGGGGTAGTTTCAATAAAGGTACACCGGTAGCTTAGGCTTTATTCCCTCTCTTCCACTAGGTGGGTGAGGGGGAGATTTATGGAATAATATGATGAACTATTGTTCTAAAGCATTCTTTATTTTTTTGCTGACTTCTGCAAAATCAGCTTTGCCCTGCAATTTTGGCTTCAAAATAGCCATAACTTTACCCATATCTTTCATCGAAGTGGCGCCAGTTTCTTGAATAGCGGCTTGAACGTGTTGATCTACTTCTTCAGGGCTTAGTTGTTCAGGGAGATAGGCTTGTAAAATTTCTATTTCAAAGGATTCCTGGTCGACAAGATCTTGTCGACCAGCAGTCTGGAACTGAGCAATACTATCGCGTCGTTGTTTGAGCATTTTTTCGATCACACTGATGATTTGATCATCATCAAGAGTAATGCGCTCATCCACTTCGCGCTGTTTAATGGCAGCAAGTAATAAACGGAGGACACCCAGTTTGCGTTGATCTTTACTACGCATAGCATCCTTGGTGTCTTCTTGGATCCGTTCTTTTAGTGTCATTTATCGCTCTTCTTTGTAGTCTTTCTTGACTTCTTTGAACTTGACACGTCTTGCATTACGTTGGTATAGCTCGCGTTCTTTAGCTAGTTTCTTAAGATGGCGTTTAACAGCAGCCGCTTTTTTACGTTTCCGTTCAGCTGTTGGTTTTTCGTAAAACTCCATCTGTCTTAATTTGGTTGGAATTCCAGCTTTTTCGCAGGCTCGTTTGAAGCGTCGTAACGCAACATCAAAAGAATCGCATTCTTTTACGTTGACGAAAGGCATTAAAAAATCACCTCAGTTTGGATTGAATAGTTAAAAAGCACTTATTTACATAAGTGGTGAACTTAACTATCTTAAAAGGATTCGTGAATACTGTAAAGAGAAAGACGCTAATCTAATGAAAGTACTAGGAATTGAGACCTCTTGTGATGAGACCGGTGTCGCTATCTATGACTCTGAACGGGGTCTTTTAAGCGATCAGCTCTATAGCCAAGTTAAATTACATGCCCAATATGGCGGGGT
>JAGVJZ010000052.1 GCA_020050845.1 Gammaproteobacteria bacterium | reverse complement strand
CGTGCCCGCGTGCGTGCCCACGCCCGAATTTTTTTTCGGGCACGGGCACGAAAGTAACAGCTACAGTTGACTTAAATAGGAAATCATTAAACAATCTGCCCTTTTATACCTACGCTCTAGGACACAACAATAACCATGAACAAAGTTGATACCATTTTATACTGCCGCTGGGTTATCCCTATTGAGCCACACGCTAAGATTTATGATAACTATGCTGTCATCATTCATGAGGGCAAGATTTTAGATGTTCTTCCTGAGGCCAAAGCCAAAGAACAATATAGCAGTGATGACATCCAGCATCTCACTGATCATGCAGTCCTTCCCGGCTTTGTAAATGCTCATACTCATAGCCCTATGGTCTTATTTAAAGGTCTTGCTGATGACTTACCACTTATGGAGTGGCTAAATGACCATATTTGGCCAGCTGAGCGTAAATGGTTGAATGATGAATTTATCGCAGATGGTACTGAGCTTGCGATTGCAGAAATGATTCAAAATGGCACCACTTGCTTTAATGAGCATTTCTTCTTTCCAGAAGTCATGGCAAAAACGATTGAACGCAATAAGCTACGAGCCTGTATTGGCGCCACGATCATCAATTTTCCGACCAGCTGGTCCCAAGATGAAAACGATGGCTTCACAAAATTTCAAGCCTTCTACCAAAGCTTACCCAGAACAGGGCTGCTGACAGCAAGCCTTGCGCCGCATGCTCCCTATTCTGTCACAGATGAAATGCTGGTGAAAATTAACCACTTTGCAGGCGAACATAATTTAACAATACATATGCATGTTCACGAAACTGCACATGAAGTAGATGAGAGTTTGGAGAAATTTGGAAAACGTCCATTGCGCCGTCTTTATGACTTAGGTTTATTGTCAGAACGTTTTCAATGCGTTCATATGACTCAGATTGATCAAGATGATGTCGAGTTATTATTAGAGACTGGAGCGCAGGTGACACATTGTCCAGAATCTAATCTCAAATTGGCTAGCGGTTATAGTCCAGTCGATCTTTTTCTCAAAAAAGGAATCAATGTGGCTTTGGGAACAGATGGTGCCGCAAGCAATAACAATCTCGACATGATCGGTGAACTACGATCCGCCGCTTTGATTGGCAAAACAATAGCAAAGTCTGCCGCTGCTGTTACGGCTGCGCAAGCCTTGCGGATGGCGACCCTTAATGGCGCTAAAGCACTTGGCTTAGCTAACGAGATTGGTTCCATTGAGAAAGGCAAAGCAGCTGATTTAATTGCTATTAATTTAAACCATTACAATACTCGACCCATCTATAACCCGATTTCACAAATCGTATATTCTGCCAATAATACTCAAATTACCGATGTTTGGGTTGCGGGCGTGCAACTGTTAAAAAACCAGCAATTGTTATTAATTGATGAGCAACAATTACAAGCTAAAGCGAGAAAGTGGCAGCAACGATTACAATAAGCATTTATTTCGCCGCTGTCTCATTAGCGAAAGGATGAACTACTCGTAGCAGAATGAAGGATCATTATGAGTTTACCCAGTCGCGTCAAGATTGTTGAGGTAGGGCCAAGAGATGGCCTTCAAAATGAAGCTTTGACAATCCCAACCGAACAAAAAATCGAATTTATTGATCAACTTTCAAATACCGGATTATCCGCAATCGAAGTGACTAGCTTCGTCTCTCCGAAATGGATTCCACAACTCGCCGATAGTATTGACGTCTTCAACGGAATTAAAAAAAATCCTGACATTAGTTATTCAACGCTCGTACCAAATTTAACAGGATTAGAACGAGCCATTGAGGTTGGCGCCAAAGAGATCGCCATTTTTGGGGCAGCTTCCGAAACCTTCTCTCAAAAAAATATTAATTGCTCGATTGCGGAAAGTTTTAAGCGTTTTGAAGAGGTGATAACACATGCCAAACCTCATGGTATCAAAGTTCGCGGCTACATTTCTTGTGTTTTAGGGTGTCCATTTGAAGGCGAAATTGCTCCTGAAAAAGTGGCGTCACTTGCAAAGGATCTCATTCAACTAGGTTGTTACGAGATTTCACTTGGCGACACGATTGGTGTTGGCACACCATTTAAAGCAAAGCGATTAATCGAGCTCACCGCGAAAGAGGTGCCAATTCAACAATTAGCCGTTCATTTTCATGACACCTACGGCCAAGCCATTGCAAATATTTTTGCAGTATTGAAGCAAGGAATTTCAATTGTTGACTCTTCGGTTGCAGGTCTTGGTGGTTGTCCCTATGCAAAAGGCGCAACCGGCAATGTTGCTACTGAAGATGTTATTTACTTACTACAAGGCTTAAATATTGAGACTGGTATCGACATTGTTAAGTTAGCTCAGACAGGAATATTTATCTCTAGTTTATTAAATAGAAATACTCAATCTAAAGTGGCACGTGCAATTGCTGCTAAAGATTTTAATAGCAAGCAAAAATTATGAAGCAACAATCAGAGATTATGTGGCAACCAACAACTGAGCAGATAACGCAAAGCAATCTTCATCATTTCATGAGTTTTCTTAAACAAAAGCAGCAATTAAACTTCAGCAATTATAATGATCTTTACCAATGGTCAATCAAAGAAAGTGCTGTCTTTTGGAAATCTCTTTGGCAATTTTGTGATGTCATTGCATCCCAACCAGCAAGCAATGTCACGTTAGTTGGCCATCAGCTCAAAGATACTCGTTGGTTTGTAGGAGCCGAATTAAATTTTGCAGAAAATTTATTACGATATCGAGATGATAGACCTGCCATTATTTTCAACAATGAACAAAATGATCGGCGAGAATATAGTTATCGAGAACTCTACGAACTCGTTGCAAAAGTTGCATCTTATTTACGACAACACGGTGTAGACAAGAATGATCGCGTTGTTGGTATCTTACCTAACATACCTGAAACCATCGTAGCAATGTTAGCCACAACTAGCATTGGTGCTATCTGGTCCTCTTGTTCTCCTGATTTTGGCAAAGAAGCACTGTTTGATCGATTGAGTCAAATTCAACCTAAAATTTTATTTACCTGTGATGGCTATTTTTATAATGGTAAAACTTTTCCACTCAATGAAAAAATTTCATGGTTACAAGAACAACTTTCCTCTATTGAAGAAATTATTGCGATTCCTTACATTGACCAACCTCTTGCAACCAAACACCGAAACTTCGACGCATTATTAACGACAAAAGAACAACCTTTAGAATTTACCTCAGTGCCATTTGATCACCCCCTTTATATCATGTATTCATCGGGAACAACTGGCGTACCCAAGTGTATTGTGCATGGCGCAGGTGGCACCCTCTTGCAACATCTTAAGGAATTAAAATTACATACTGATATTACACGTGATGACAAATTTTTTTATTACACGACCTGTGGCTGGATGATGTGGAATTGGTATGTCAGTGGCCTAGCATTAGGATGCACTCTCATACAGTATGAAGGCGCACCTTTTTACCCAACTCCAAGCAAGTTATTAGATTTCATCGATGACGAAGCGATTACCGTTTTTGGTACCAGTGCCAAATATCTAAGCGCTTTGAGTAAAGAAAAAATACAGCCTAAGAAGACCCATAGCCTTAAAACACTGCGCCAAATTTTATCTACAGGCTCGCCATTAGTTGCCAAAAATTTCGAATATGTCTATCAAGAGCTAAAACAAGATGTCTGTTTATCATCGATTTCAGGAGGAACAGATATTATTTCATGTTTTGCTTTAGGCAACCCCATTCTTCCTGTGTATAAAGGCGAATTACAATGTATTGGCTTAGGGATGGCGGTAAAGATTTTCAACGAACAAGGTGAGCCGGTCATTGGTGAAAAGGGTGATTTAGTTTGCACCAATGCTTTTCCTTCTATGCCTGTTTACTTCTGGAATGACCCTGAAGGTGTAAAATATTACAATTCTTACTTTGCTAAATATCCAAATGTCTGGGCACATGGCGATTTTGCAGAAATCACACCTCGCAACACGGTCATCATTTATGGTCGTTCTGATGCGGTATTAAATCCCGGCGGCGTTCGTATCGGAACTGCAGAGATCTACCGACAAATTGAGAAAATTTCAGAAGTGACCGATAGCTTAACGGTGAGTCAGGAATGGGACGATGACAATCGCATTATTTTATTTGTCGTGTTAAAAGAAAATGTTCCCCTCACACCCGAATTAAAAGCTAACATTAAAAATGAAATCCGCGAACATTGTTCCCCACGACACGTGCCAGCCAAAATTATCGCAGTGAAAGATATTCCAAGGACGTTAAGCGGCAAAATTGTGGAATTAGCAGTCAGAGAAACTATTCATAATCGACCCGTGAAAAATCTTTCGTCAATCGCTAATCCAGAAAGTTTGGCATATTTCACAAATCTTTCAGAGTTACAGGAGGCTTAATGAGCAAAATTTCTAGCTAAATAACGAACAACTTGAAGTTAAGAAGAAGGCCCACTAATTATAAGATACAAAGGATCAAATATGAGAATCAGAACTCCAAGATCTAGCAATCATTCTTCACGTCCTGTTAGTTTTTTTCTACCTAGAAGAACCGTAAGTGACCGAGTTCGTGCTGCTCAGCAAGAAAAGTACGAAAAGTTAAAAGACCGTTATTCCGTGTTAAGTCCGGAAGCGGCTCGCATCCATTTGAAACAAAAACTACAAATTAGAGATTCCCTGGCAGATCATCCAGAAAAAAATGATGAGCTACTTGATCTGAAAATTCAGGCACTACGTAGTTTGATCAATCCGAAATTTCCTGCAATTTGCGTCCTAAATCGTGGCGTCATTGCCAAAAAAATTATTGAAGTAGCAAAGAAAAAGCATTTAGAAACTTTTCTCATTTGTCATACTAGAGATAGCAATTCTGTCGCCTCCAAAATTGCTGACCATACTTTTCTAATCGAAAATCCAATGGATCTTTCAGAAATTGCGGCAACTTTGCTGAGTATTAAACAACAACTACCCTATCCAATCGCAATCCATCCTGGTTATGGATACCTATCTGAAGACCCTACTTTGCCAATGTTATGTGACAAGCTAGATTTAGTCTTCATTGGACCCAATGCACTTACTATGGATGCATTCGGTAATAAAGCTAATGCTAGAAAAATAGCAAGAGCGGTGAATGTACCGGTTGTTCCTGGTTACGAAGATCACAGCCACGATGTTTCTCATTTATTAGCTGAAGCGCAAAAAATTGGTTATCCCATTATGGCGAAAACTACCGATGGTGGCGGCGGCACTGGCAATCGAGTTGTGACCGATCCACATCAATTAAAATTGTTGTTAGAAAATACTTTTAAAAATAAAAAAGTCATTTTTGAACGCTTTTTAAATAATCAAGTGCGACACTTTGAAATACAATTAGCTATTGATAATGACGACACCGTTGCCATATTAGGCTCAAGAGATTGTTCCTTCCAAAAACATTTCCAAAAAGTCATTGAGCTTGCTCCAGCTCAAACTAGTAATTTAGCTGACTTGGAACGGTATGCTAAAAAACTAGGCGAAGAAGCAGCCAAACAAGGCTACCGCAATGTTTTAACGGTTGAATTTCTTGATGAAAACGGCACACCTTATTTCAATGAAATTAACACTCGCATTCAAGTCGAGCATGGCCCAACTGAGGATATTCACGGTAAATTAATTAATATCGTAGAATTACAACTCGCAATTGCATCTGGCACCAAGATCAAAGATTACTTGGCATCAAAACTTAAAGACATTGATTCTGATGATTTTGAAAAAATGTCTGCTCAGGAAATGATCGACCATATGCGAGCAATTTCCCCCATTAAATATTCAATTGAAGCTCGAATAAATGCCCTTGAAACTCAAGTCTACGAGGGAAAACTGTTCCAGGGTCCAACGCGAGGCACAGTGAGTGAGTGTCAAATTCCTGCGACTATAAACCGTGGCAGTATTGAATGTGGCATTGATAAAGGGAATTTGGTTGACTCATCCGAGGTGAATCCTAATATCATTTTAGCTTGTGGCAACGGTCAAGATTTAGAAGAAGCTTCGCAAAATTTACAAACACTCTTAGGTAGCATTGTCATTGAGGGTATTAATACCAATATTTCTTATCTACAATTAGCTCTTAGGCAATTAAGCCGCAATGGATTTATAGCGAATCTTAAAACCTCTCAAGAAGTCGATCGCTGCTATGTAGATGAGCGAACATTAGAGGTTAATCCAAGAATGGGGTATGATTAACCCTCATCCTAACCCTCTCCCGCCTGCGGGAGAGGGGATTAAAACAATGGGATAATACGATGGCCAAACAAATTGATGATGTTCCAGTGAGTGTTCTAGGTTCAGAAGACGTCGACACCGATTCTCTCATCACCGCATACTCAGAACAGTATAATCGTGAAGAAGAAGATGAT
>JAGVJZ010000008.1 GCA_020050845.1 Gammaproteobacteria bacterium | reverse complement strand
AATGATTTTTTAATACGTTAATTCAATCCACTACATATTGCTTGCAGGTTAAGTTCTACCAACTCAATAGCGTTTATCGTTTTAAGCATTTCTTCCTGACTATGCTGTTCAGGTGCATTGATGATCCAATCAAGACAATAACCGAAATAAAGATAAATATGTTCGGGGGTGATTTCGACAGCAGCTTTTGTAACTTCACAGTAAGCATTAAATACTGTTTTTAGGTTTTCCAAGTGAAATATTCCATACTGAACGCCACTAAAGTTTAACGCTACTATTAACAGGTCAAGGGTTGCATCAATTAAACCAGAATATTCCCAATCTAATATTGTAGGTGTGTCATTTTGCCACAGAACATTTTTATCATCTAAATCACGATGGCTGAAAATTAATTTTTGGTTTAATTGCGCATTGGCTGTTTTGGCTTGTTCGCTCCATTTTATTAACTTTGCTAAGTGATCTAATTTTTGGAGTTTTAAGCGCCATTGTTCTTTGGAAAAACCTTCCCAGCTAATTGCTGTAGTTGCAACTTGCTGCAAGTTAACTGCGTGGATATTAGCTAAAATCTCGCCTATTTTATAGGCCATATCTGGTGAAATTTGTGTCGCGGATAGAGTGTTCCCCTCGATCCAAGGCAGAACTAAAAAATTTTGATTAATTGGCTGCAGAGCACTGACCGTGGGAATGCCATGCGCTAACATTTTGGCAGCAACTTCTTGTGCTTGTAGTTGATTCAACAAGTTGGGATTACGTGTTTCATAACTTAAGTTCAATTGTTTAACTGCATATTTTCCTTTTGTGGTTTTCATAAACCAAACTTGATGTAAAAGCCCTCCTTTAACAGGTTTAAGCTCTCCGATGATTGAGCCCAAGTCATACTCAATTGCAATTTTTCTAAAATCTAAATCAGAAGTCATTACCGTTTAGCTCTAAAAAAATCCTGCAATAAGCCACCACATTCTTGTGCTAATACACCCCCCAAATAATCAACTTTGTGATTAGTAGGCAAATTCAATAGCTGACATTGATTGGTTATCGCACCTGTTTTGGGATCGTGCGCACCATAAACTAAGCGCTTAACACGCGCATGAATGATCGCACCGGTACACATAATGCAAGGTTCGAGCGTGACATACAGTGTGGTGTTAATTAAGCGATAATTAGCGATTTTGGCAGCAGCGGCACGAAGCGCCATAATTTCTGCATGGGCTGTGGGATCATGACTTTTTATTGGCTGATTATAGCCTTCACCGAGGATCTCATTATCAGCAACGACAATCGCACCGACCGGTACTTCTTGTTCACTTGCGGCTTTTTTAGCGAGTTCTAGAGCTTTTTTTAACCAATAAAGATCTTGTTCGGTATGCACTTTATTCCCATTCAATGGTCGCCGGAGGTTTTCCAGAAATATCATAAACCACGCGGGAAATACCGGCGACTTCGTTAATGATTCGATTGGAAATTTTGCCCAGTAATTCGTATGGTAGATGTGCCCAATGTGCGGTCATGAAATCAGTGGTTTCTACTGCACGCAAAGATAAAACGTAATCATATTTCCTGGCATCACCCATCACGCCAACAGATTTTACTGGCAAAAAGACACAGAAAGCTTGACTGACTTTATCGTAAAAATCATGCTTTCTTAATTCTTCGATAAAGATAAAATCGGCCTGGCGTAAAATTTCTAAATATTCTTCTTTGACATCCCCTAGTATTCTTACCGCTAAACCAGGTCCTGGAAAAGGATGTCGGTACACCATTTCAAATGGTAAACCCAACTCTAATCCAATTTTTCGAACTTCATCTTTAAATAATTCCCGCAGTGGCTCAATTAACTTAAGATTCATATCTTTAGGTAAACCACCAACATTATGGTGAGATTTGATCACATGAGCTTTGCCGGTTTTAGCACCCGCTGATTCAATTACATCAGGATAAATAGTTCCTTGTGCTAAAAATTTGGCGCGTGGCAATTTGCTCGCTTCTTCTTCAAAAACTTTAATAAATTCATTGCCAATTATTTTTCTTTTCTGCTCTGGATCAGTGACACCATTAAGTGCCGCTAAAAAACGCTCTTTTGCGTCGACATGAATCACTTTTATGCCCATATGTTGCGAAAATGTGGCAAGTACTTGTTCAGCTTCTTTAAGACGTAATAGCCCCGTGTCAACAAAAACACAGGTTAATTGTTTACCAATGGCTTCATGCAATAACGCTGCAACTACCGAAGAATCTACACCCCCGGATAAACCTAAAATGACTTCATCATCATCAATCTGATTTTTAATCCTGGAAATACTATCTTTGATAATATTGCGAGCATTCCAAAGTGATTTGCAGCCACAAATTTCTAAGACAAATCGTGAAATAATACGTTGCCCTTGGCGGGTGTGCGTAACTTCAGGATGAAATTGCAATCCGAAAAATCGACGCTCTGAATCTTCCATTCCAGCTAAGGGAGCATTAGAGCTACTTGCAATACATTTAAATCCTCGAGGTAAGGACAGTACTCGATCACCATGACTCATCCAAACATCAAGCAATTCTGTACCCTGAGCAGAGACTCGATCTTCAATATCTTCTAATATAAGGCTTGGGAGCTGAACTTGAGCTTCAGCATAACCATATTCACGATGACTCGCTGCTTCAACTTGGCCACCTAATTGTGCCGCCATCGTTTGCATGCCATAACAAATTCCTAATACTGGACAGCCCATCTCAAAAACTAATTGCGTAGCTCTAGGTGTATCCTCTCCTAAAACAGTCTCCGGACCACCCGATAGAATAATGCCATTTGGTGCGAATTCCGCGATAAATTCAGGATCAAGATCGTAAGGATGAATTTCGCAATAAACACCTATTTCTCGCACACGACGTGCAATAAGCTGTGTGTATTGAGAACCAAAATCAATAATGAGAATACGTTCGTTATGGATATCAACTGACAAGCGACTAACCTCAAATTTGATTTAATTATCTGCCCAATAATTAGGGGCTTCCTTGGTGATGATTACATCATGAACATGACTCTCTCTCATGCCAGCATTAGTGACACGTACAAATTGTGTTTTAGTGCGCATTTCATCGATATTTTTGCAACCGGTATAGCCCATACCTGAACGTAAACCACCCAATAGTTGATGAACAACTGCCACTAAAGTTCCTTTATAAGGTACGCGTCCTTCAATCCCTTCCGGTACTAACTTTTCGCTGTCAGTTAAATTTTCTTCTGGTACAAAATAACGATCATGAGAGCCATGACGTTGTGACATTGCACCCACAGAACCCATACCTCGATATTCTTTATAGGAACGACCTTGAAAAAGTACGACATTACCGGGTGCTTCTTCCGTACCGGCAAATAGGCTGCCAATCATAATAGCGTGCGCACCGGCGGCGATCGCTTTGCAAATATCACCTGAAAATCTTATGCCACCGTCTGCGATGACAGGTATTTCTGTTCCCTTTAATGCCTGAGCTACATTAGCAATCGCTGTCACCTGGGGAATTCCAACTCCTGCGACAATACGAGTGGTACAAATCGAGCCTGGACCTATTCCGACTTTGACCCCATCAACACCCGCGTCTTTCAGGGCTAATGCCGCTTCGGCTGTTGCGATATTACCGCCAATGACCTGGACGTCTGGAAAATTTTTCTTCACCCACTTCACTTTATCTAAAACACCTTGGGAATGACCATGGGCCGTATCAACAATAATGACATCAACACCTGCCTTCACAAGCGCGGTCACTCTCTCATCAGTATCAGCACCAGTACCAACCGCAGCACCAACTCGCAATCTGCCTGAATCGTCTTTGCAAGCGGAAGGTTTTTCTTTTGCTTTAAAAATATCTTTGACTGTGATCATGCCCCGTAATTGAAACGCATCATTCACCACTAATAATTTTTCAATACGATTACGATGTAAAAGATGCATAATTTCTTCACGAGAAGCCCCTTCAGGTACCGTGACTAATCGCTCTTTAGGAGTCATCAAGTTAGCAATTGGCTGTTCTAAATTTGTTTCAAATCGAACATCGCGATTAGTGACAATTCCAACTAAATTTTCTCCTTCAACAACGGGCATACCCGAAAATTTATATTTATGAGAAAGGGTCAGAAGTTCTTTGACTGTGGTTTGTGGTGATACGGTGACCGGATCTTGGATAATGCCACTTTCAAATTTCTTTACAGTAGTAACCTGTGCTACCTGCTCCTTAATACTCATACTCTTATGTAAAATTCCAATACCACCTTCTTGGGCCAAAGCAATCGCTAAATTAGCTTCGGTCACAGTGTCCATTGGCGCTGAAAGCAAAGGAATATTTAATTTTATACCCCGAGCAATTTGTGTTTTTAAGATGGCATCTCTGGGTAGAACGGTAGAATGGGCCGGCATTAATAAAACATCATCGAACGTGAATGCTTCTTGAAATACACGCATAGCAAATACCTTAGGCTATCTAAAAATAACCGAACAGTTTACAATATCGCCCTCAAAATGACAACTAGACAATCCCTGCCAGATAGAGCTTATCGCCTGTCATATTAGTATATTGAGGTATGTGATGCTTGAGCCAGAATTAGAAAAGCCGTCGATTCGATTAATCAATAAAATTAAACTCGCCACACTTCAACAATTCACAGCAAAACAACTGGATTGTTACGTGGCTACTCCTGCTAAAAGTCGAAATTCTGACGTTACATTCAATCTTTCCGAAAAATTAATAGAGTTTTTGGTTCATCCTTTGCAACGAACAGCGGTGCTGCTGGGAGATTCAGGAGGTGGCAAAACTCTTTTTGGCCAGGATCATGTTAAGAGGCTATGGCAACAATCTGATAGCTCCTCTACTAAGGGACTTATTCCGCTATGGATTAGTCTTTCAAGCATTGAAAATCCATCGATACATTTAGTTAGAAAACATCTTCGTCTATTAGGCTGCACGGAAGAAGAATGTAACGTGTTACTGTCCAGAAGCTCATTCTTTTTGGTGTTGGATGGTGCGGATGAAATCCACTATGACGCGAACTTGTATGAAGCGAATGGTTTTGCTGATCAAGATATAAAAGTACTCACCACTTTTCGTGCTTCCTTACTACCGCAGAATCAATCAACCCAACAATTGTTCGGATCAGTTTCTAGCGATTTGGTGGAATATGAACTCCTCCCATTTACCAAAGAACAACGATTAACTTATATCAAGCTCTTTGTTCAACATTACCAATCGCAATGCAGTGAAGCAGATATCTTGCAACACCTGGAAACATTAGTGGATGTTGATGAACTTACTAGTAATCCCTACGATTGTTATCTCATGCTAATTGCGCTGCCCAGGATTGTTGCCAAACATCAACATGAGCAAAATCAGTTGCAGCGTTTAAAATTAACTCGACAGGATATTTATAAAGCATTCATTGAACAAAGATTTGAACGACAGCAAGCTAAATTACTTCGATCCCGCCCGCAGGAAGTGAACACGTTACTGACACGAAAAAGTCAAGACTATCCTTCTAAAAAAACAATTACTTTGATTGATATATTCGAAGAATATTGTGCCAAATTGGCACAAGCGATGCACGAACGTGGTCTTAAACAGATTAACTGTAACTTGAAAGATACAATAAGACTAAATATTGAGGAAGAAGCACCTAGAGGAGGAAGCTTATATCCCAGAGCATTACCTATTTCAAAACCCAAAACGCAGGATGACCTCACGTGGCTGTCGGAATTTTTTGATGATGTTCGCAATCCTGATTTGATAATAATCCGATCAGGTTGTCCCATAAAACAAATTAGACCAGGCGAGTGGGTTTTTCATCATGCCTCTTTATTAGATTATTTCGTTGCTGATCATTTATTTAATAGTGCGATTTCAGATGCTCAAATTTTAACGGGTCATAATCTCAATCATGATAATCTTCAACTACAACCAGACGTTTTGCAATTTCTAGTACAGCGCTCGAAAGCTGATCCAGATTTTGTAAAAATCTTATTTCAAATTATCGACTTCTCTGCCCATGAACCTTGTGCCTGGAAAGCAGCAGCTAATGCCATAACGATTTTAAATTATGCGGATGTGCCATTATCAGGCATAAACCTTCGTCGTAGGCGCATAGGGGGTTACGATGAAACAAAACAGATTGGGTGGGGCGCCGACCTTGGTCACAGTCGACTTTTTAGAACTGACGCTCGAGAATCTGACTGTTCTTTTGTAAATTTCCGCCAAGCAAACCTGGATTACCTTAATTGGAGCGAAGCATGCTTGCTCGGCGTTACGTTTGGAGAGAAGCCATTACTATTTGGAAGATTATGGGCAATTTCAAAAGATGGTGCTTGGCTTGTTGTCTCTACTTGTCAAACAACTGGAGGATTCTCTAGTTCTAACCAGTACTACTTGAGAATCCTAAATTCTAATGATTATAAAATTATTAAAGAGATCAAAATACCTAAAACCCCATGCCGCATTGTATTGAGTCCAAATGAAAAATCCTTAACGATAGTCTTGGACAAAGATGCAAGAAATAGTTTATTACTCTGGTATCTGCAAGAAAATGAAGCAATAAATTTTACTGATACTAACTTAGTTTCAAGTTTGGACAGAAAGCCATATGTCCCAGCTGATGAGACCGAAAATCAAAATCCTCATGAACTGAATCTAAAAGGCTATACCTGCTTAGATATCTGTTATGTTGACAATGAACGAGTCCTTGCAGTAACAGATCATCGAGAAATCTTAAACTCCCACAAGACACTTGGCCTAAGTAGGATCACAGGTGGCTCAGGTTATTATCTTTATGCTTGCTTTCGCCCTGATTTCAAACAGTTAGCAGCAATTAATACTAATAGAAAACTTGAATTGCGTAGAACTAGTGATGGAGGTCTCGAAAAAGAAGTTGTTATTGATCACAGTGACAATAAATGCACTATGTTATATAACCCACAAGGAACCCAGCTAGCCATTTTGGATCAAAACATTCTTCAATTATGGAATGTCCAAACATTAACTTGCACTCGTGTTTTACGCTGCGGAGCAGATATCCATGTGTCTCGCTTAGCCCATATCAAACTCATGCTCTATCACCCGCGGCTACCACAAATATATGTGAGCAATGATAGATATATACGATGTTGGGATACAGGTGATTCGTTTAATCGAAAATCTGTTAAACGAAGGGTTATCCACGCGGATAAAAAAAAATATAGTCCGGATGGCAAACAGATCGCGGCGATTACAACTTCTTACGGAGGTAGGGTAACGCTATATAATCTCAATAATAATGAGATGGTTGTTCTTCGAGATTGCCCTTCCATCAGCAGAAACTATGTCTCTTATAGCCAAGACGCAAAGTATCTTGCCGTATTATGTGACAATGCCGACCTTATTATATGGGAAACGGCAACTGGCACAAAAGTTGCCGAAAAACACCATGTTGAAGAGACTGCCACTTACAATGACCCAAGGCTCATATTTCGTCCTGATAAAGCACAAATAGCTTTTCTGCTCTATAACCGTACAACGGGTAAGACGGTCCTTAGATTATGGAATAACTTCTCTAGTACGGTAATCGATTATAATTTTGACGATAATGTCACAGATATTATCTATAGCCCAGATGGTACTAAACTTGTGGCATGCTCTGCGCGCAGTATATTTTTGATTTTTGACACTAACACCGGGGGGTTAATAAAGAAATTTAGAAAACATATCAGCGCTGGTGATGCAAATCCAACTATTGCCTGTATGGGATTTAGTTTCGATGGTCAACAATTTCTAACCCAACACAATGGAGAATCTTTTTTCTGTACTTGGGACATCGAAAAGGAAACTTATTATATCAGCTCTACAAAATCATCTAATTCACCATCTAAAATTTTCTTTATCAACTCCTTTAAATCTCATCCCCAAAAAAAACTTTTGGCGGTTAACGCTAAAGCTAATGAGACTCAATATATCGGCGTTTGGAATTTGGAAGCCCAGACTTGGTTGACGCTAATCGAATTTACTCACCTTGTAGCAGACTATTTTTGGATAGGTGATGAAACGAAAATTAGAGTGTTTGACGCTCAAGATAATCAAACGATCTGGCAGATTGGCAACAAACACGAAGACACCTTACTTATTGATGGAGATGCTTCAGATACTTTATCCACAAATCAATTACAAATTACTAACTGCTACGGTCTAAGCGAAGAGGCATTAGCAACTTTACAAGCTACAAGCAGTATTGTCGGTGAACCTTGCAAAACGCGTAAAGTTGCAGATGTCATTAAAGAACGCAACAGTCAGATCTATATCTCAGAAGGAATGTTAAGAGTTCGAAGTTTAAGTGGCCACGATGATTTGGTCATATCGCCTAGCCAATATATAGTTTCATTAGTCCGTAAGCGACAACCCATGCGAAGCAGCAGTAACCCCGTGACGAATAATTCCATCCATGTTTCTTTACTTATACAAGGGATGACTGATAATCACTATAGTTATGTTCAGGAAATACATTTATTTTTAGACCTATCGAAATCGAGTTACTTATTTCAAACGATAGGAACTGCCCACATTCAAATTCGAGACAAATCTCCTCGAGACTTAGAGAGTCAGGCATTGTCACAAGAATATGTTGCCCAAAGCTGGAATGTGTCTAAAGATGTCGCCATGCAGTTGTTAACCAATGTCAAAGAAGATCAAAGACAAAAAATAGATTATATTATCACCGGCTATAGCCCTGGGTGGATCGAAAGGCCAGCGTACAGCTGTCTTACTTTTTGTCAGCATCACTTGCAAAAAGTCGGTATTCCAGTTTCAGGTCCGGAGAAAGATTTATTTTGTGCTTTTCCAACCCAACACTTGCCTGACCCTGCTCAGAGGGAAAATGCAGGGTGCATGCAAATGTAGCTGCAAAGCTTGCTTCTTTAAACTGTGAATGGCCAGATCATAAGGTATAAATATGCAAGAGCTTAGTACTGAAAAACAAATATATAGCGTCTCGACACTTAACAAAAGTGTCAAGCGACTCTTAGAATCTCATTTTCAAGTGATTTGGATTGAGGGCGAGGTTTCCAATTTATCTCGACCAAGCTCTGGGCATCTGTACTTTACACTTAAAGATGAAAGTGCTCAGGTTCGTTGCGCGATGTTTCGATTACGAAATATCTCAAAACCGGTGGCTATCGAAAACGGCAGTCAGATCTTAGCTTATGCCAAAATTAGTTTGTATGATGCCCGAGGGGATTATCAGCTGATTATTGAACATATCGAAGACCGCGGCGAAGGGTTATTAAGGCAGCAATTTGAACAACTCAAAAAACGATTAGCTAGCGAAGGATTATTTGACCTCCAACATAAAAAACCCTTACCCAGTTTTCCTCAAAAAATCGGTGTTATTACGTCGCCTACCGGCGCGGCAATTCGTGATGTGTTAAGCGTCTTAAAGAGACGATTTGCGAGCATACCGGTGATTTTATATCCCACCCAAGTGCAGGGTGAGCAGGCCGCTCCACAAATCTGTCAAGCCATTCGACTGGCTAATCAACGTTGCGAATGTGATGTCCTGATAGTGTGTCGAGGTGGTGGTTCGTTAGAGGATTTGTGGCCTTTCAATGAAGAATCTGTTGCACGAACAATTTTTGAAAGTGACATTCCTATTGTGTCTGGCGTCGGTCATGAAGTAGATATCACTATTGCAGACTATGTTGCAGATCAACGAGCAGCCACCCCTTCTGCCGCTGCCGAATTGATTAGCCCTGATAAAGTTGACTATTTTCAGACTATCAATTATTTAAAACGACGCCTCTTACAGTTAATACTGGCAGCTCATAAAGAACTCAGGAACCGACTCGAACATCTTGCCAAAAACTTCATACGTCCAGAACGATTTTTTTTAGCTTATAACCAAACTCTTGATCATCTTGAAACAGCACTCACCCGAGGCATCAAAAATAAACTAGAACACACAGCAACCCAACTGAGAATCAGCTCACTTAAATTACAACATCGCAACCCTGTCGCATTACTTAAAGCACAAAAAAGTACACTCGAAAATTATTATCGAACGTTAACTTTGTTAATCAATCAAAAGCTACAGCAGGAAAAACAACAGTTGAGTAATGCTTTACGGATGCTCAATTCTATTAATCCCCTACAAACCCTTGAAAGAGGTTATAGCATCACCACCATAGAAAACCATGTCATTGAATCTGTCGACGAAATTAAAAATGGAGATCATATTAAGGTTGAGATAAGGGATGGCTTCTTACAGTGTATTGTCAACGAAACGATAGATAAAAAATCGACTTAACATTAGGATTAACTCCTTCAAAGGGCTCCTTGCTCAAATCTAGCTTTTAGTTTAGCCTAAGCTCACAAATCAAAATGCTTTTTATATTTATGCCAATCAGGGAGAGCAATAATGGCAGGGAGTAGAGATGAGCTTCATTTCAAGACTATTTTCTTAGGCGATAAAAGCGCAGGCAAAAGTGCATTAGTCAATCGATTAACAAAAAAGCCATTCACCTCCTCTCCAGATGTTACGCTGGAAATAACAACTTCCATGTCCACTTATCAAAAACATACCGTCAAGAATAGATTCTATGTTTTTCCTCAAGATATAAATAAAGTTCTGTACCGAAGTTATATTACTAACCCCGAGGCTGATGCCGTTGTACTAGTCTTTGATTTAACGAATAAGGATTCTTTTAACAATTTGAACAAGCATCTAGCATACATTAAAGAAGTCTCCCCAAAATCCTCTTTACTTTTAGTTGGTACTAAAAGCGATCGCATTAACGAGCAGGTAGTTAGCGAGGCTGACATCATGCGATTTCAAAAAGAACACAAAGTCAAATACCTAGCAACGAGTGCAAAAGATAACACGAACGTTTCTGAATTTTTAACGCTAATAACTAAAACAATTTACAATAAAAAGAGAATGGCTATATTTGATAACGCAGGTCTTCCTCAAAGAAGAGGCCATCAACTTCATCTAAGCGAAGTCGATTTAAATGACCCCTCAGACAAACTCCTCAGTAAAAGATCTGCTCTAGAAGGAAAGCTCCTCGAATATATCAACAGAATAGATAGCTATCTTGACTTAAATAAGAACATTGATTACAAGAGAGGGTTTTGGTTTTTTGCTAGGCAACGTGGCAACAATCGTAGAGTCAACTATCGTCTTGCTTCGGACTTGCTCACGGCCTTAAGAACGACTACCGATCCAATTGCCAAAATTTTTGGCAACCTCGAAGAAAAACGTGATCTTATTATTAAAACCCTGAAATTGACAGATAACGATTTTATCGCGACAGGTATTAATAGTGCAGAATTAAAGGGCATCGTTAACGATGCACTCAAAGAGGATACAGAAGAACAATCTCTTTTAAATAACGACCTTTGATCTAAAAAAGGGGCTATTTCTTAATAGAAATAGCCCTTATCATTACTCGAAATTGAATGTTTCAGAACTATCAGGATAGGAAGTCTCGTGCTGTTGCTGTTGCATTTGATGAAGTGCATTGTGATTTTCAGAAATCTTAGCACCTTCAGCTTTCTTAGGACGACGACCGCGCTTACCTGCTCCAGCTTTAGCAGATTTACTT
>JAGVJZ010000029.1 GCA_020050845.1 Gammaproteobacteria bacterium | reverse complement strand
TAAAAGATTATCGTTACCCTGGATATGTTTATGAAGCACTCGAAAATATCATTGCTATTGATTCAGCGTCAGCAATCAGGATGTTTCAGAAAATGCGCTGCTTTACTTTTCAACAAAATCTAAATTTTAAATTGATAATGGCTTTTTACAAAAAACATGTACAAATAAGAACGAGTAGTCTGCATAACGCGGTAGTTGATCAAAATATAATTGCGGCACTTCGAGCAGCTTTAGATCAGCATCTTAGCAACCTTCGTAAAGGTCAAAGACCGAATACCAGCTGGTTTAATTTCGGGAGAATATCAATAGTCGACGAACTAGTGATAACTTCCCGGATATTGGAAAAATTAGCCGATGGTGAAATGAATCCTAAAGAGTTGCACGATTCAATCACCTCACGAGAAAGTGAGGGACTTGGGAATTCTCCCCTACTAGTAATGCTCGAAGACTATACATATATTCAATCACTTAGAAACAAATATAACGACCCTAGCATAGAACCAGTTCCAAAACTTGAGGATATTCCACCTCTAACAGTAGAGATGACAGGATCGCCCGCCCCATAAGGTAATCCTGGTTTTGTTGACAAATAAGTGTATGATAGGCGCTTAAAATTGGAGAAGATTGATGGCCGCTATTACTTCAATTGGAACCGCGGTTCCCCCATACCGGCAAGATCAACAGGCTGCAGTAGAGTTAGTGTCAAGCTACTTAAATCTTGAACCTCATGATAAGAAACTATTACGCGTACTTTATAAATTTACCGGTATCAAATATCGTCATAGTGTCTTGGCTGATATCACCAAAGAACCAGGCGAGTACGATTTTTTTCCCAATGATCCCACCGAAGATTTCCCGACCACCCAAACGCGCATGCAAGTCTATCGTGACAACGCACTTAAGCTTTCCTTAGCAGCTATTGCTGATTGTCTAAACCAACTTGATGATTTCGACGTCAAAACAATTAGCCACTTAATTACTGTCAGCTGTACCGGCATGTATGCTCCCGGTTTAGATATTGAATTGGTTCAGGAGTTAAAACTCAATAGCCACACCAAACGCACAGCAATTAATTTCATGGGTTGTTATGGTGCTTTCAACGGAATTAAAGCAGCAGATGCAATTTGCCAGGCTGATCCCAATGCAGTTGTTCTTGTCGTCTGCGTCGAACTTTGTACGATACATCTACAGAAAAAAAACACTCTGGACAATATGACTTCTAATGCGATTTTTGCAGATGGAGCAAGCTGTGTCTTAATGCAGGCTAAACCTAACAAAAATAAATATTTTGAAGTCACTCAGTTCCATTGTGACTTGATCCCTTCCAGTAGCAACGAAATGGCCTGGCACATTACTGATTCAGGATTTGATATGTTGCTTAGCACTTATGTCCCACAGATCATTGGTGACGCCATACAACAATTCTTTGACAAGCTCAGAGTAAGTGCTCAATTAGCATCGGACAATATTCATTATTATGCCATACATCCTGGCGCTCAAAAAATACTGAAAGCCTGCGAAAAAGCTTTAAATATCGAAGCCGACAAAAATAAGTATGCTTATCACGTGCTTGAAAATTACGGTAATATGTCCTCTGCAACTATTTTATTTGTGTTGCGTCTTATTTGGGATGATATAGCGAGTACCGAGCACCATGATAAAAATATTTTTAGCTGTGCTTTTGGCCCCGGATTAACTCTTGAATCAATGATGTTAAAAACGCATTATGTTTGACCAACGAAGTAATAAAAAAGAACTCATGGATGACTTGACACTAGAAGATGTCGAACTCATCAAAAATTTACACGAAATCCAAGTCACCAATCGTTGGCTAGGAAGCCGTCATACCCTGATCAATGCCTTAGACAAAATCTACCGCAAGCGTCAAAAGGACTTACACACTCGAAAAATCACGATCGCAGACTTAGGATGTGGCAGTGGTGATTTATTGCGAGTAGCCCACGAATGGGCAAAAATAAAACAATTACCTGCAAACTTGATCGGGCTCGATGGTAATTCTTATATTACCCAGCATGCCATTAAATTGTCGTCTCACTACCCTAATATCAAATATCAACAAGCCGATGTTTTTTCCGATCTAAAAGACTACCAATTCGATATCGTTACCTTAAACTCTTTCTGTCATCATTTAAATGAAGGCGAATTGATTAAGCTGATTAGCGAGCTACGACCCATCACTAAGACCGCGATCGTGATCAACGATTTACATCGGCATCGATTAGCATACTACGGTATTAAATTGTTATCACATGTTTTACAATTTTCAGCTATTGGTAAACATGATGGTCCGACCTCAGTGCTGCGTGCCTTTAGCAAAGATGATTTAGTCCATTTAATGGATGCCATGAAAATTACGAATTATGAATTATGCTGGCAATGGGCGTTCCGTTGGCAGCTGATAATTTGGTGTCACTGAGGCTTTAACGACTAAGGAAAGTATATGGACAATACTATCAAAACAGATTATCCGATTTTTAAAAATCGCGAAAAAATGAACCATACCATTGCTAATTTTTGGAACAAAGTCTCTGAAGGATGGTTAAAAATCTGGGGACCCCATATTCATCATGGTTATTATGAAAATACGCTAGAATCAAGCCCCTTAGAAGCTCAAGAACGTCTCATCGACAAACTAGCTACTGAATTAGAAATACAACCAAATAGTAAAATTCTAGATGTTGGCTGCGGCATGGGCGGTAGCTCTTGCTATCTTGCCGAACACTATGATGCTACTGTCAGTGGCATTTCCATAAGTACCAAACAAATTGTTATGGCGAAAGAATTCGCAGCTAAGCAAAAATTAAAAAAAGTGTCATTTAGCATCGAGGATGCACTATCACTCAATAGCTTCGCTCACGATTCATTTGATTACATCTGGTCCTTAGAAAGTTGTGAACAATTCGTCGATAAAAGACTTTTTTTAGAGCGAGCTTTTACTAAACTTGCACCGGGAGGCAAATTAATGCTGGCAACTTGGTGCTCCTCACAAGAGGAATTTACCAATATCCAAGCAAAACAATATCGACGTCTTTGCCGAGCTTTTGATTTGCCCTATATGCCCACAAAAAATCACTATGAACACTTATTCTATCAACAAGGTTTTAATTTGATAAAAAAATTGGATTGGACAGATAACGTCAAACCAAGTTGGGAAATAGGTGACAAACTTGTCACGGCGCATTCATTTTTAAACTTGATCCGAATGGGTGGGCTACGCGGTCTTCGTTTTGCCAAACAATTAAAGCTGATGCGAGCAGCATTCAAGGAAGGACGGGTTGAGTATGGAGTTTTCGTTGCGGTAAAACCTTAAAGTCATGGGAGAACTAATATGCAACAAGAAGCAAAAGAAGAAGATCGTCTTGAATTTAGAGAGGCGCTGGCTTTAGTACTAAGCTCCGAAAAATTCAAGCATGGTAATTTTATTTTTGATGCCACTTCGTACCATCTGAAGCGTGGAATTACCTTTAGCGATATCAAAGATCTAGAACAACGTCTCAAAAGATCTGACACTATAAGAAATTTTACTTTTATAAATTATAAACTTGGGGAAAAATCAAGTGTTGAGGAGAAAAAGGCAGAAAGCGGCTTAGAGAGCTCAGAATTATTAGATACTTATAGAGTACTTGATCAAGCTTTCTCTGCCTCACGAAAAGGGCTTCAAAAACAAACTAAAGCGGATGCCCTAGCGTCACTTTTACAAAATTTGTCAGAGTTAAGGCATATTTGCCTTTCCTTGACTTATATGGATAGTGATGAAAGCCTCGTTATACTTGAAGCCTTAGTAAAGTATCAATCTCGACTTAGAACTTTAATACTCGATACCAATGCTATTAACCTTAAAGGTGTAACTTCCTTAGCAAGATTTTTAGAGCGCCCAAATTGTAGTTTGAGATACCTACAATTACAGCATTGTTTTATCTCGGAGCTGCGACCCAAATTATACGCCTTAATTGATGCTCTCAAAAATAATCGCTCATTGAGAAAGTTAGACTTAACACGTTGTGAATTAGACGATGATGAGTTAGAAGCTCTATCTCGTATGTTAGCCGAAAACAAACATTTGGTTACAGTTCAATTCAGCGCCAAAAATCCAGCCAATGAATCAATATCCGCAATTACAACTCAACTTCGAAATAATAGAGAGCAACAAAATGCTCTTCACAACACCTTGACAGATCGTACTTTTTTAACAACTGAAGCATGCCATGCAATTGTCCAAGACAATGATTTGTACTTAGCAGTTTTATTAGGTGTGCCCAAAAAACATGAAGTCGAATCAGAAGAATTCGAAACAGAAACCAAGCGCCTTTCAAAAAAATTGCATGAAGAAACAATACGTCTGGCTATCTTGAAAAGCCAGCAAGAATGCATACATAAACATTTACAAAACTTAGCGCAGACACCTACACTCGCAGTTACCCAAGATGAATTAGATCGTAGCACCGGTGAAGTAAGAACAAGATTTGAAAGTGAATTTTCGAAAAGTTCAGCGTCAACTTCTGACCAACCTAAATCTCGATCAGAACTAAAAGTAATGGATAAAGTATTAGATGAATATCGACAAAATACTTTAGATCCATTATTTGTCGAATTAAAACTAGTACTAACCGAATCTACCCCAATGTTTAGTCTAAAGGAAGGGCTTCGAGACCAAGTTACAAAAACTGAAAAATATATAGCCGTTTTAAAAGAGAGTCAAAAGCAATTAAATAAAAATCATACTCAGTATGTCGAAAAGCGAACTCATCTCTTAACTGTACTGAAAGCACTTAGCCTAAGTCCAGCATTAGAAAATGAAAAAGAAGAAATATCGGATAGTCTGGTAGAAGCTAATATAAAACCTGAGGATCGGGCTACTGACGGTCGCACACTTCTTTTTACTACTTTTATTCACGGCAAACTTAAACACTTTGACAACTTTCTTAATTCTGGCGCTGACATTCTAGCAACCAACAATGATGGTAATTCGGTCTTCTTGGAACTGATGAAGAATTATCAACTTCGTCCTACCTACGCAGCGGCAAAAAGACACCTTGAAAAAACGATTAGAGAGGGTGTCGCATTTTTGTCAACTCATGAACAATCTTTACTAGATCCATACAAAGAGCTCTTAATTGAAGATTTATCGGTGTTTAATATTCAAAGCCGAGTGACCAAAGTATTTGTCTCTGTCAGTTCAGAGCCATCTGCCATCTCTAAAGATGGTCCAGTTCTTTTGTCCGATAGTGCCCCTCAACTAGCAGGATTAAATCAATTAGCGCTAGCCTTGTATCATATGATTATTATTTTGAAATCCGCATCACAAGGAAAGCTCACCTATCTATCAAATAATCAAATTAGTCAGGAAGTTAGCACTTTCTTAAGACAATTTGCTTTCGAGAATTTGAAAACGTTTTTATTGAATATTAAAAACAAGGGAACAATGCACTATCAAAGCAATCCGGTGTTGAGGCAAGCACCTGCGGCATTAGCATTAAGATCCTTAGGACAACCAGGAGGAACGAGCCTACCGGTACACGTGATGTCACTTGAAGGTGAAAAGGGACTTGCGGTCAAACATCTGAATGAGAATGGTAATCATGTCAAAGATTCTATCCCTAGAAACTATAGTTTTATGGGTGAAACGACAACAAATACGATGCTAAGTTATTATGTACAACTCACTCAAGGCGTAGAAGAATCACCAGACGCATCCAAACCTAAATTTCCTTAATGAAATGCTGTCACCAGCCTCTTTATGATAGAGGCTGGGGAGCTACTACTTCATCTGTTGTATAATCGCGAATACGACTCGGATCTGGAACCTTTCGTTTTAAAGCTTCATATTTTTCGTCAATCCTACATCGTAAAAATTCGTAACCCTGTGCTTTGAATGGTTGTCCGTTTCTCTGAGTTATTTCAACTCGCCCGTCATTGTCATACTTGATAATTTCGTCTGATCGAACCTGCGCTATTCTAGCTAAGGGTATTTTGATGGCACCAGCAATATAGGCCTCTCCCCACTGCAAAATAACTTCATTAGCACTAAACAAGTTACGATTAATTTGTCTACACCCAATCACTTCCTGATATAAGTGTTTAATCATATGGAGCAACTGGTAATTAACCTCTTCGTTATCATGGTCACCCTGTAACCAGTTTAGCCATTTTTCCGCAAGTTCTCGAAGACTCTTTACTCTAGGAAGATTCACGGTTAGAGGACAATTTTGTTCCAACTTTATCAAATTCGCCATTAAAACTGGTAGGTCTGCTAATGCTGATCGCTTAACATCGGCAAAATTTGGTTCTCTGGCAGAAGAAGGAGGTCTATGATTACCAGTGGCTGCTGGCGCAGCTGCACTCTTAAGTGCCGCCGGAGCAGGCGCCGGTTTCGGTGGCAGTGGCGCGGACACTAGGTTCGGTGTCGCTGGCGTAGGAGCTACTGAGTTAAGTGCCGCTGATGCCGCAACATCAGGCGCAGCAACTGCAGCCGCAGCAACTGCAGCTCCCTTAGGAGCACTTGGTCTAGCAGCCGATACGAAGAAATTTCCAACACCAGCGACTGGATCATGTTTTTTTTCTTCAATAACCACCCGTGGAGAGAAAGGATCCGCCGCCCTTTTTGCACTTAGCGCCGCAGGTTTACGGGGTGGCGAGTCAGCTACTCGCTGAGCTCTCGCTAACGGTTGCCTAGAAGCATAAGATGATTCAGATACTGCAAGACGTCGCGTAAATTGTTCATAAAAAGAGGGATCAACGAGTTTCAAATAATCAAAGTTAGGAAGCTCCATAAACGCTAAATATGCCTCATCGGTCTGAGTGTAGTCTGGATTATCGCCCCTAAATAGCTTAAATTCTCTCACAATGTCTGCAATCTTTTCTTTAGCAAATTCAGTTGCAATCATACCGAAAAAAATATCTTTTAAAGTTTCTTCGGTAAATGCAACTCGTTGATCCTGCCTGACCCTAGAAAAGGTTTCGAGTTCCTTCTGCAAATCTGCATCAGAAACTTCTAGTACTTCTAGATCACTTTCGGCTCGTTTTAACCTCTTATAAGCTATATAAAGCCTCTTTAGTTTTTCTAAATTGTCACGAAAACTAGCTATGTCTGCCTTAAATCTTTCTGCAAATGTTCTATAAAAAACTCGAAAATCTTGGTGACCTTTTAAAGGCTTATCTGCATATTTAGGAATGAGAAACTTACAAATGAGATCTTTATCCTGCACAAATCTAGTCACAAGAGAATCTGAAAATTTCTGAGCATCTCTCGCAGCTAAAAATAGCTCTTTACCAATTTTAAATGAGTAGTTTTCGCTTGTTTGGTTAATACCATCCGGAGTAAAAAAAGGTATTTTTGTATAAGTTCCTAAGATCTCTTCCCATTTAGTACGTATGTTACGTGCATCATTACAAAAGCGTTCTTGATCTTGTTGGTATCTTTCGGCATCAAGTGCTAAACGCTCCCGATGGAATGTCATTACACCATTTTCTATAGTCATTAAATCTCTCACCAAGAGATCTTCACCATTTTGTAAACAACAAACCCCACAATCGGAATCATTATGTTGTTGGGTTAATTCCGAAATGATCTGTATTAGTCCATTGGGAAATGCCTGTCGAAATTTAGCTTCTATAGCTCTTACTGTAGACCTTTTCTGGTCATCCTCAAAAGCAGGGTCGATAATTATGATTTGAGGCTTAGCATCAGGTTGTAAGGGCGTATAGATAAACACTGAAACCCAATGTAAGGTTGTGTCCTTAATACCGTAATTGAAGACACCGAAACATATTTTGCCTGCATTTTGGGCAACAACTGCGCGGATACGATCCATCGTGTTTTCAGCATGGCTTTTACCACTATTTTCAAGTGCACCTGGAGCGATAAATGCAAATAGCCCCGGTTCTCTTAAAGGAGCTCTTTTAAAAGTTTCTCCTTCCAATGCCAACGCTGGATTAACTGCTGAACGAAAACTTTGCAATCCTGCCGTAATATCAGCTTCGTCAAAATGAGATAAGGTCTCTCCAGATTTTATTCTTGGGAGTTGTTTTCGAATAGGCCTTGGAGGTTCCACTGAAACGGGATCAGTTATTTGTCTTCTAGGTCGAGCAACGGGTTTTTGAGCTAGTGCTCTTCGTCTCTCAGCTTCTAACCGGGCTTTGTTATCAATCGGTTCTATTTCATCAACAGGAGGGTTGTTGTCACTAGCTGCTTCAGCAGGCTTGGCGGCTGCGGCTGCGGCAGCCAGACCCGCAGCAACCGGATCCGCAGCGGCAACAATAGAGACTGCACTAGCCTTGAAAGCTGGCGCTGGCGCTAATGGTTCTTTTGGTGCTGGTTCTGATGCAGATGCAGGTGCTGGAGGTGCAGAAGCAGACGCAACAGGACTCCAATTCGTCTTATTTGTTCGAGGAAGGTCAACAATTGATGATGAAACTAGATTCTTATACCTGGCCATCCAATTGCCGACCTTCTTCTCTCTTATATCCGTATTATCCGCCTCAGTTTGAATTAATTTATTAAGTTCTTTCGGCCGAAAATGAAAGAGTGTGTGCAAGACGGTCTTAGGAAACTGGTCCAAAAGCTGTAACAACTTTTCTTCTTTCATTTGAAATAAGTAATTGAAAAATAAATCATCTAATAAACAGACTCGTAGCATAGATTCATTAGCATCACAGTCAGCGGCTAATTGATTTAAAAGCAAAGTGGCGGCATTGTATTGTGTTTCAAACTGAGCCAAGTGAGACTCCAACGTAGACTTTATATAGCCCCCGGTGAAGATACTTTTCAAAACATGAGGTTTAATATTATCATTTTGTGCTGTTATTGTTTTCTTGATCGCAACGATCGCTTCAGGGTTAGGTCTTTCCTCCCCTAATGGATTTTGAGTAGCAGCTCGCAAGGCACGATAAGCAACGAGCTCTTCCTTAGGTTTTTGAGATTCATCGAGACTGGTTTGATAAGCATTAAGTTGGAGAACAAAGTTTTGAACTGCGGCGACTGCAACCTCCCTTACCTTTACTAAAGCTGCTACTCCAGGATGATCCTGAGCCAAAATCTCTTTTGCACTTTCACGAAGTAATATATAGATAGGCATTTGAAATAGTGCTGCTTCATCCTGCTGGAGTGATGCAGTTCTATACAGTTTTACTATCAGTTTCTGGTGATCTGCCTGATCCTTTTTAATTTCGTTTAAAACAGGCACGGTCAGATGCTTGCTGGCAGCAGCAACTAATGTCTGCCAATCTTCTGTTTTGAGTTCTATATAATGAACAAGAACGTCAACGATCTTTTCACGACCCCAGACTGTACAGAGTCGGTCATGATCAAGTTTTAACATTTTAAGTGCAGTGGCATAATCAGGAATACTAGTTCTAGGCATCTTCATTCCATCCAAAATAAATTGAGCTGTAATTAAATCGGGCCAATCAGTTAGTAATTGAACTAAATCTTTATTGGTCAACCATCTATCTGGGATCCTGGCAAAAACCTCGGGGGGGCATTGTTCTTGTTTAAAATATTTACTGGGCAACCCTTCAATAGTTGAGACTATTTTATCATGAATTGTTAGTTTTTGAAACAATTTGTCCGCAGATTCATTTAAAATTTGTATTATCTCAGAAGTCAGGATGGCAGTAAACCGTTGCAAATAGGCAAACATTCCGGGGCAGGTGAAAAACCGAGGATCTAAGTCTAAAAATCGAAACTGGCTGCTTTGACAAAATCTCGTAGGAATACCTGTACTGGTTATAACATCAACTAGTTTATTTAATGGATCGATGACCGTTGGCAGCGAACGAACCGCATCAAGATTTCTTAAAAAAGACCATAACTGTCTATCTTGTAGTAATCGCGCGTCTAAACTTTGAAAAATCCTTGGACTCCCGAAAAGACTCTCAGGAAGCTCCATCAGTTTTTCAGATTTTTCTAAGTCTTCAAAAAAGAGTTTAGGGTCATAGGCAGACTTAGTTAGGCCCAATCGCTGGTTAACTAACTTTAAGTCGAAGTTTTCTGGGGCTAAATCTATGAGATCGTCTGTGGTAACTTTTTTAAAATCATCTTTCACCCTTAAAAAAGGATGAGATTTTCCCTGATCAAGTAATTGCCGCATCTCATGGCGCGAACAGACATGCTCAGCGCTATCAAAGGTCACGCCTTTAATAATACAAAAAACATTATTTAGATCAGCATATGTGAGTGGTTTTATTCTGTTTTTTATCGCTAATACAGGCGCATCTGTTTCTTGCGTGGCAATTAACTTCGTTGCCGCTAAGGGGCAGTCCTCTTTCAACAAATAGTCTGCATTTTTTGCTCCTCTCGTGGCTGGTAGAGGGCTAGTTGTTAAAAGTGTTATCCTTTCTCGCAGACACCGTAACCTCTTAACGTGTGAACGAACCACCGTCATATCTAAATTCGGTACTAGGATTCCTGCTTGATATTTTTGTAAAATAACTTGGTCATTAGCGATATTGATATCTTCAATATCTTGTTCGGTTGTTGACCGAAGATCTAATCGAGAAATGAAAGACAATCCTCGACCACATAAATATACTTCTCTGAAAAGATTGAGTTTCCGCAAACCATCAAAAGATAACCAAGAATCTGCTAAGAACTTTAATTCTGAAACATACTGTAACTGCGATTTAGCGAGCAGTTCATTAAGTACATTAACGTAAGCTCGAGTGAAGGGTATCTGTAATCTGGCTACTCGTTTATAGAAGTTAAAACCATCAATACCAAAGAATCTGATATTTAAATGTAGCAGCAGCTCAAGAGGTGGCAATGATGGCGTTTGAAAGAAAAAACTCTTATCAAGAAAGAGAAACCTTGCAATGAAAGCCTCAATCTTTTCTGGATTATTTACCCCTATCTTGGCAGCAGCAGCTCTGACGAGGCGAGTTATTTCTTCATCTGTTCTCATTTAAGAACGCTTTTGTAATTATTAGAAAGTTTAGGGATCTTACTGGAGTAGTATTAAGGTTTTATTAAGCGGGTAATCAAATACTTGGTTAAAGGTAGTTGATCGTGACGATATATACTAGCAAAACATGACAGCCTTAAATGTTCTATCTAATTCCAGGTTTCAAAGAGCAAGCTTGTTAAATGTATAATAAACTTGACATATTGAATGTCAAGTTTATTATACATTTGGAACCTGAAAGAGGACGATATTATGCCTAGAATCGAGGGAACTCCCTCAATTTCAAATTGTATCCAGAAACTTCGCCAGATTAATGGCCTGACTCAAGAGGATCTAGCTAAGGCCGTGCAAGTAACACGAGCTACGATCATCGCTTTAGAGAAAGGAAATTATAATCCTTCACTGGAGCTGGCATTCCGGATTGCTAAATTTTTTAAGACCGATATCCAGAAAATTTTTTATATAGGAGATTAGAATAATGAATAGGTTTGTACGCTATATTAAAACATATTTAATCTTAGGATTGCCGCTTGTCATAGCTTGTATCCTTTTAGGAACTCCTAAAACCAATTTTTTAAAGATGGTACAAGATGCATTATCTTGGAATCTGATGTTTTGGTTCCTGATGCTAATACTATTTTTAGTCACACTAGTCGTGTCAGCCAACACTCGAGAAAAGGCTTTGACCCGAATAGCAAATTTAAAAGAGAGGGATGAACGAGAACAATTTATTACAGGAAAAGCCTCCCGAATAACCTATATTGCAAATCTCAGCATGCTCATTCTATTATTTTTCTTTTCAATATTTTCAGTAGGCATCTATCGCTTACCTGAGGGTAAAACAATAAATGGCAAACATCATGCGTTGAACATTGGACTAAATTATAATTTTTTCGATTCAAACAAAGATAGCGACAGCACATTAGTCTATGGCACGCAAACGTTTGCTTTATCAAAAGCAACCATCATTCTCATGTTAATCTCTTGGCAGCTATCGGTGTTCAATGTAACCGCAAGAAGAGAGATTGGTAAAGCGAGTTAAAGACAATCGTGCCCGCGTGAGTACGCGGGCACGATTGAACAAAGGAATTAAGGAATTATTGTTTAAAATAAACTTGTTTGAACTTACTCAACGTCCCGTCCTTAATCATCGACGTTAACGCATTGTTAAGACTATTCAATAATACATGGTTGCCTTTTTTAACTGCAATTCCATAACCTTGATCATCAGCCAATTTTTCTGGACTACCTATTAATTTAAATAGGCCGGTGCTGTAATTGACCCAGTAACTTGCAGCGGGAGTATCAAGCAACACTAAATCAACTTTATGTTCAGATAATGCGGTAACCAATTCTTGATTGGTAAGGAAAGTAAGAACCTTAAGTTCATTGCCATATTTTTGTGCCAGATAGCTACAAAAAACACTACTTTTAACGACTCCGATTCTTTTTCCTTTGAGATTTTGTAGATCGATGTTGGCACTAGTTAACGTCATATAACTCATCATGCTTTTAAAGTAAGGCTGAGAAAAGTCGAGTAGCGTTTTTCTTTGATTAGTAATAGAAATCGCACCAATAATAGCATCTACTTTACCTTGATTGACGCTGTTAAAAAGAGATTCTAATGGCATTGGGGTAAAAGTACACTGCGCATTCAGTCGAGCACAAATCGTTTTGGCGACGTCAACATCATAGCCGTGAATGTAACCTGACTTAGTTGAAAATGCGAAGGGGGGATAAAAGTCAATTAGACCAAAGCGTATAGTTTGCCCAAAGCTTAGTGATGAACAACAGCATAAAATGCCACACAACAAAGTTAAAAATATTTTTTTCATCCTTTTCATCCTTGAACAAATCTACAAGTGTCTCACCATTAATTTCAGTATAGCCAGCTTTTAAAAAATATACTCGTAGCGGATGATAAGAACGGCCTAGAAACCTCGACCGTTCTAGCCATTAACGCTAAGCTGGCACACTAGCCTTTTTGAAAAAGACGGAAATCATAACAAGCGACCATCCAGCAAAAATTAAATCGATACCGATGAACAGACCGATTACCCATAAGCTGGAACTTGGCCAATGAATCAAAATTAAGATGCCCAATACCAAACTGATTAAGCCATTCAAGAAAAACCAGCCCCAACCTTTAAACCGTGAGACCAAAGAGCCAATGATTCGAAACAAACCATTGCTTAAAAAGAATGCTGCAATCAATAAAGTCAAAGCCGCCAAGGTAATGCCTGGACTAAATAGCATTAATAAACCGACGACTATCGTAAACGCTGCTATCACAAGGTGCAGCCATAAATGATTAGAATGTTTATCTAAAAATGCTGTAATAATATGAACCACACCAGCACTTAACAATAGGATTGCGAAAACGAATACAGAAGCAATACTTGCTATTACTGGGCTACTGAGTAAAAAAAATCCACCCAACATCAACAGAATCCCGAAGATAAGCCATAGGACCCAATATTTTGGCCGGGTATTTACATCTAACATACGCTGTCCTCCTTTTTCTTATATTAAAAATATAGCAATAAATGACTTAAAATTATGATCTAAGGTTGAAATTTGAAGCTAGGAGCTAGAAACTGTCTTGACGCTAACAACAAGAAAGATCAAAATAACTTGTTAAGAACCATACCAGCAGATGCAACGGTCATCTTTGGTTAAATAATCAATATAAGGTAATAAGACTGTGAAAAAATTAATTACGAGTATTAGCTTACTTTTTACCACTACACTCTTTGCTAACAGTCCATTGCATTTTGATAACAAACAAATAACCTTAAATAGTTCCCAACCAAAATATTCGGCGGTACTGAATTATCCCCAAATTTCAAATCCGACAACACCAAGCGAAAAGAAATTCAACCAGCTTGCTAAAAAATGGGCTTTAATCAATCTTGATGATTTTAAGAAATCGGTCTCTGAAAATTCACAATATTCGATCCCCAAAGATCTACAAGCGGCGGGTAGCACGTTAAATGTGACTTATGACTTAACATCATTAGAACCTGCGAAACTGGTCAGCTTACGAGTGAGCAATGATACCTCTATGGCTGGAGCAGCTCATCCTAGCCGTAAATATTCAGCCTATAATTATGATCTCACCAAAAATAAAGCCATCGTCCTTTCTTCTTTATTTAAGAATGAATCAGCAGCTCTAGGTAAAATCTCGAAATTAGCTACGCAACGTGTCACCGCTCAACTCAAAGAAAATCCTAATGGCGGTAACAACGTCGAAATCTTTAGTGACGGCTTAACCCCTACTGCTAAAAATTATCAGGTATGGAATATTGTGACCAATGGTATGCAGATAACGTTTAATGAGTACCAAGTTGCAGCTTACGTTTATGGGCCACAAGTCATCACTCTATCGTTTGAGGAAATTAAAGATTTACTTAAAAGTGATAATCCTTTAGCAAAGTGTCTAGCTAATAACAGTTGCGACATTAAGGTTCTTGCCCCTAACAAACAAGCTGATCAATAAATAAGCACCATCTTTCTCTATACTTTTTATTAAAGGAGGGGAAAGATGGTGTTAAATATTAATCCCGATATTGTGTGCGCAATAATATCAAGGGCGAAAGAGTTCTTCGCTAAAGAAGAGGTAGCCTTCCCAAATGATCCTGAAGATGCTGATCAAAATGATGATTGGTATTTTGCACTTTTTGAAGATTTTAAAGATGATCTAACTTTTACGGAATTACAAACAAGCATCGCAGATCTCGAGCCTGACCAACAGGCTGCATTAGTGGCACTTTTATGGATAGGGCGTGGTGACTTTGACGCCAAAGAATGGGATGATGCTTTTAACCAGGCAAAAGAAAGTTGGAATAAACGCACAGCTGACTATTTACTATCAAAGCCATTGCTACCCAGTTATCTTGAAGAAGGTCTCGAGCAACTAGGGTATCATTGCGATCAATAGACAGTACACATCAAGGAGGATGTAATGTTTGCTGGCAAATTTTTAAATACTATTGTTGTTGCTCTTTGCATAGTTAGTAATTCTACTAATGCCATTAACTGGTATGATAATCTCATTTTTAAAGATCCCAGTTTTTCTTATGAGTTTATCCGCACTATTGGCTACAGTGTTTCCGGTGGCGCTGATATTGGTGAATCCATTTCAACCGCACGAAGCATTCCTAACGGCGACATCACGCAATGGTACGCACAATGGTATCTCTTAGGTGATCGTCTTTACCGCTTAGCTGAAAATTTCAAAGCAGATCATAACGACACTTCAGCTCAAGCAGCCTACTTTCGTGCTTCAAATTATTATCGAACTGCCAGCTTTTATATGGATGCGCCGAAGCTAAGATCCAAAGCAATTGATGCTTGGCAACGAAGTCGTTTGTCATTTTTACAGGCTATCACTGACCTTCCTTACATTAGAACTGTTCGAATTCCCTATGGCAAAACGACACTACCGGGCTATTTTATACAATCGAAAGTAAATAACGCACCGCTTATTATTGTGAATACTGGTTTCGATGGTACAGCGGAGGAACTTTATTTTGAAACAGGACTTGCTGCTCATAAAAGAGGCTACCATGTGTTGCTCATCGAAGGTCCAGGCCAAGGTGAAATGATTAAGCAACAACGCCTGCCTTTTCGTTATGATTGGGAAAACGTAATCACGCCAGTTATTGAGTTCACCAATCGCTTACCAAATGTGGATCACAATAAAATTGCATTAATGGGAATCAGTATGGGTGGCTACCTTGCGGCCCGTGCAGCGGCATTTGAACCCAGAATTAAGGCAGTCATTTTAAATCCCGGTGTTTACAGCATGCTGGAAAGCTTGAATGCCAACTTATCAAATGAGCTGATTAACTTAGCAAAAACCGATCCAAATAAATTTAACCAAATTATCCAAAAAGAAATGCAAAAGGATATTAATGCCAACTGGTTTTTCAATAATGCAATGTGGGTGTTTGGGGCGAACTCTCCAGCTGCAGTGCTAAACGCCTTAAAACCCTACAACACTATTAGTATTCTTAAGAAAATACAATGTCCAGCTTTAGTGGTCGATAGCGTTAGTGATTCATTCATGAAAAACCAACCACAACAAGTCTACCAGCAGTTAGCTTCTCCCAAGACCCTACTCGTTTTTGGAGTACAAGAAGCAGCTCAAGCCCACTGTCAAATGGGTGCAATTGCTATCTCTAATGAGAAAGTCTATAACTGGTTAGATAAAACCTTTAATTGGCATCCGGTTATAATCAACTAAGTTGTACTATACTAACATTTGGAATAGCAACTGTAGATTGCTTTTTTGAAACAATTGGAGGTTACAACTATGGCAAGCCAAAATCCTTCTAGCTTACACGCACGTCGAGTACGTGAAGCAGAACACTCAAGCAATGAAGCTGAAATCACTGAACGTGCAAGCGATGTTCTTAAAGACACTTTCAATGAACTTAAAGAACGTAGCGACGATGTTAAAGCAACCGTTAAAGAATATGTTCATCAAAAACCTTTTAAAGCACTCGGAATCGCAATGCTTTCTGGTATGGCTATAGCATTATTGATGAGACGATAAGGTATTAATTAAGTCATGACTGACGAAGAACTAGAGAATTCTTCTTTTTTAAGCGCAATTGAGAATATCTGGAAGAATTCTCTAGGTGTTGTCAGTGACATTTTTCAGCTTTTCAAACTTGAAGTAAAACTAGCGGGTCGTAGTCTAGCAATCATTTTGATGCTAATTGTAATTGCGTCATTGCTATTACTATCAAGCTGGTTCTCTTTATTAGGAGCATTTGCCACCTGGTTAACGACGCTCCATTTTACACTTATTCAATCTTTACTTATCGTGGCTGCAATAAATCTTACCGTCGCGATACTCGTAGCTTTTTACATTGCTCGAATTTCCTCAAACTTACAGTTCAATGAAACTCGAAAGCAACTATCAATAAGGAGTCAACATGAAACAACTACATCAACGAATTGAGACTCAAAAACAAGCGATCAATGATCGCAAACAAGCTATTAGCAAAGAATATAAAGTCATTAAAAATAAACTCGGCTCTGCTTCAAGCTTAAGCTTAACTACCTTAGGCTTCTTTGTAGCGGGATTTTTACTCTTACCACGCAAAATGCGTTTACTACGGTTAGCGTTTAAAACGTTTACTGTTGTAACAACAGCCAGACAATTTTTAGATATATTACCATCGTCCGAACATGTTGAACCAAAACGAAGTCTTGAAACTTCAAGACGTCGAACACGAGGCTAAGGGCTTTCACAAGCCCTAATTAGCCATTGATAATTTCTCCACCATTGGGATGGAGAATTTGTCCTGTCATATAACTGCTATCTTCAGAAGCTAAAAATAGATAGCAGGGAGCAATCTCATCGGGTTGGCCAACACGACCCATCGGAGTCTTTTCACCAAATTGTTTAATGTGCTCTTTGCTAAATGTTGACTCAATTAAAGGTGTCCAAACAGGTCCTGGCGCAACGCCATTGACTCTGATTCCTTTTTTTGCAAGATTCAAAGCCAGGGAGCGTGTTAGCGAAACGATTGCACCTTTCGTAGCAGAATAGTCAATTAAATGATCACTACCTCGATAGCTGGTCACTGAAGAGGTATTAATAATCGCACAGCCTTTTTTCATATGAGGTAGGGTCGCCTGGATCATGTAAAAATAGGCAAAAATATTAGTAGCGAAGGTTTCCTGGAGTTGTTTGGCTGTTATTTTCAAAATATCTTTTTGAGGATGTTGTTCTCCAGCATTATTAATGAGGATGTCGATTTTTTTGAATTTGTTGAGGGTTCTTTTAATGACTTCTTGGCAGAAACTTTCCTGGCGTAAATTACCAGAAATCAATAAGCAAGCCCTACCTGTCTCCTCGACCATTTCCTTCGTTTTCTTTGCATCCAGATGTTCATTTAGATAAGGGATGACAATATCGGCACCTTCCTTGGCAAACAAAATAGCAATTGCACGTCCGATACCGCTATCTCCACCTGTTATAATCGCAACTTTATCTTTTAATTTACCCGCACCTTGGTAATTTTTAATAACAGACTTAGGTTTTGGCTTCATCTTAGCTTGAATTCCAGGCTGACGGCGCTGGGTATGTGCAATCTTGGTAATTTTTTTTGCTAGCTTTTCTTTATCTGCCATGTCGAGTCCTCCTCCGTCTTTCAAAATTATAGTAGAAACAAAAATCTGCTTGGCACTAAGAGGCAACTTTGTTACACTTAATTTTCATTTCTTCCTTTCTTTTTCCATTCCTAAATTCTTTTTTCCTCGAGGCTTTGATGTCTTCAACCAATAAAAAATTTTTCGTAGAGGCGGTGCCTTTATTACTCATTCTGCTTATTGACGGCATGGGGTTAGGTTTAGTTTTCCCAATCTTAAATAATTTAATCGTTGATCCTTCCAGCCAATTTGCTGCCACGCTTTCCGAGTCGGCACGTAACGTAATGTTCGGCTCCATTGTTGCTGTTTTTATGCTCAGCTGGTTCATTGGCGCTCCTTTTCTAGGAGATTTATCTGACAATATAGGGCGTAAAAAATCGCTTATGATTTGTTTGCTCGGTGCAGCAGGCGGCTACTTGGTTTCTGGTTTGGGGGTGACTGCTCATAGTTTGACGCTATTAATTGTGGGTCGCGTCATTGCAGGTTTCACTTCAGGTAGCCAACCTATTGCTCAAGCTGCGATTGTGGACATGAGTGAACCTGAATATAAAACGCGTAATATCAGCCTGGTTTTATTAGCGTTGTCTTGTGGGTTCATCCTAGGACCTCTAATTGGTGGTATTTTTTCAAATCAAGAATTAGTACCCTGGTTTAGTTTTTCTCTACCTTTTTATTTTGCAGCAGCTATCTCATTGCTGAATGCAATGCTACTGCAGTTCTTATTTCATGAAACGTTCACTACTACCGGAAAAAAAGTAGAATTGAAATTCTATCGCGCCATTGAAATCTTCATTTCCGCTTTTAAACATGACAAGATTCGTAGCCTTTCTGTTGTCTTCCTAATTATGTTATTTGGCTGGAGCAGCTTCTACACTTTTATCTCAATGTTTTTACTGAAAAAGTTTAATCTAAGCCCCTTTGATATCACTATCTTTATGGCTGTTATGGGTATCGGATTTGGCATTGGCAATGGCTTTTTAGCTAATTATTGTGCTAAACGATTTCCTCTTCAGAAGACCGTAGTCACGACTTTATTGCTGGGCGCCATTGCAATCTTATTCACTGTACTAGCTCCAACAGTTACTTATGCTTGGGTCTGCATTATCCCTATTGCAGCATTAGTATCAGTCGCTTATGCGATGATCCTTACCATTTTCTCTAACCAAGTAGACTCTCAATCACAAGGGTGGGTGATGGGGATTACAGGGGCGATGATTGCGCTCACATTTGGCATCAACAGCCTACTGCTTGGTTTTCTCACTAGCCTCGGAGTCAATGCACCGCTCTATATTTCTTTTATGGGGCTTCTAGTCAGTGGTCTACTGATGTGCTTCTTTCAGGAAGATAAGAATATTATGGAGACCCAGACTTCAGAAGCAACGGCTCATTTGCTATAATTAAACATTGAATACCCACCAGCTTTGCTGGTAGACTTTTTCGTTTTCGTAAACTAAGAGACCATTTGCCATGAACCTTGAGATTCAACCTGAATATAAAGAAGTTAAAGTAACATGTAGCTGCGGTAATGCTTTTACGACACGTTCAACCTTGAAGAAAGATCTTCATTTGGAAATCTGCTCAGAATGCCATCCTTTTTATACAGGAAAGCAAAAACTGATCGATACTGCGGGTCGTGTAGAGAAGTTTCGCGATAAATATAAAAAGAATCAAAAGACCGAAACTGCTTAAGCTTAATAAGTTGCCTGTCAGGATATGGCAGGCAAACTTCTTCGGACGTTATACCCGCATCTCCTTTAGTGCCGCATAAATTACGCTGCTACCTTCGTGTTGTTTGTTGCTGTTGCAACTTAAGTACCTGCGCCATAATTTTGATCTTGGCCTCCCCTGAAAGATGTTCAGCAGATGGCGCGTCATAATTGTCAAACGGGCCCCTTTGGCTAGTTGTTGCTCAACATAATCTATATACCTCAATACCACCTCCTCAACCAGAATCGGTTGCCGCTCCTGTGCGTAATATAGATTGTCTACCTCTGCTAACAACATAGGATTGTTGTAAATACTGCGGCCAATCATGACGCCATCGACAATTTGCAGGTGTTGGTTGGCTTGGGTTAAATCAGAGATGCCACCATTGATGATGATCTCTAAATCAGGTAAATCCTGTTTAATTTTATAAACTTTGTCATATTGAAGAGGCGGCACAGTGCGATTTTGCTTCGGACTCAAACCTTGCAGCCAAGCTTTTCGGGCATGAATAATGAAACGCGAACAACCTGCAGCAGCAACTGTGCTCACAAAATGTAGCAATTGTTCATAAGAATCATCATCGTCAACCCCCAAGCGACATTTGACTGTGACTGGCACAGCAACCGCATTTACCATGGCGTCAACACAATCAGCAACCAGTTCGGGCTGGCGCATAAGACAGGCTCCTATGCCACCTCTTTGAACCCGAGAACTTGGACAACCCACATTAAGATTAACTTCATTAAATCCAGCTTGTTCTGCTCTTCTGGCACACTGTACTAAATCTTCAGGTTCGCTGCCTCCCAACTGGATAGCAATGGGTGATTCGACGGAGTTAAGTTCTAGATGCTGGTTGCCATTTGGCGCTAAGATCTCATTGGTCGTTAGCATTTCGGTATATAACAATACCTGCCGACTGATAAGACGTAGTAGAAAACGAAAATGACGATCAGTGCAATCCAACATAGGAGCTACTGACAAAAGATGTTTTTGCATGACATGATTAGTAAGTAAAATGATAAAAAAGACCAATTATATCACATTGTATCAGCGATTCTTTATAGGTTTTGTCATTCCCGCCTGCACGCGCTAGTGTCCGGGGAATGGATTCAGTTTCCCAGACACTAGCGCGTGCAAGCGGGAATGACAAGCTGAATATACTATTCCCCTCGCTCAACTGCTGGAGTAGCTTTATCAAAATAATCTATTAATAATTGAACACTTTGATTGCCGCGAAAATCATTAACATCCAATCGATAGGCAACATGTAAAATGCCATCTTCTTCAAATTGAAGTTTATCAGCAGGTAAGTTGAAGGCAATAGCATCGATCAGCAGTTCATCGTCTATTCGACTGAGTAAAAATTTAACGTGTTTTTCCTTCAGAATTCTGTGATTTACAATCCTAAATTGACCATCAAAAAGGGGTTCGGGAAAGCCTTGGCCCCAAGGACCGCCGTTTTGTATTAAATAGGCAGTTTCAAGATTCAAAGTTTTAGCACAGAGCTCTCCGTCTGAATGGATCACTCCTTCTAAATCTTCGGGATGGACTGAATTGGCTACTAAGTCATTAAATAGCTTACTAAATAAAGCAAAATTTTCTTGTTCAATGCTCACCCCAGCTGCCATTGCATGACCACCAAATTTTTTTAATAACGTTGGGTTTTCAGTTGCTAAGCGCTCTAGTAAATCTTTTAAATGTAAACCTGGAATGGACCGTCCTGAACCTTTTAATTCATTGCCCATGTGATGAGCAAAAGCAAATACCGGACGATGAAAGCTATCTTTAACTCGTGAGGCCAAGATGCCAATAATCCCTTGATGCCAAGAAGGATCATAAAGGCAGATACCCAGGGGCATCGTTTCTTGTAGCTGCAAGCTTGCCAGAATTTCTTTTGCTTGTTCTCTCATCCCCCCTTCAATTTGCTGGCGTTCACTATTCAATCCGTCTAAATGTTGCGCCATTACCAAGGCTTGCGCTTCGTCTGTAGCAAGTAAACATTCAATTCCTAAGCTCATATCCTCTAAACGACCTGCGGCGTTCAACCGAGGCGCAACAGCAAAACCCATATCAGCTGAGCTGATTTTAGCCACTGTTTTTTTTGCAACTTCCAAGAGTGCCTTAATACCAGGACGTACTTTGCCAGACTTGATACGTGCAAGCCCTTGGTGCACCAAAATACGGTTATTCTTATCAAGAGGCACGACATCCGCCACTGTGCCTAAAGCCACCAGATCTAAAAACTCGGCCATGTTAGGCTCTGTTAAAGATTGTTTTTTAAACCAATCCTGCTCGCGAAGTGCTGCTCGAAGAGCCAACATCACGTAAAAGATAACGCCTACTCCGGCTAAATTTTTACTCGGAAAAATATCGCCAGGCAGATTGGGATTAACTATGGCTTGCGCTTGCGGCAAAATGCCGCCTGGTAAATGATGGTCGGTAATAAGAACCTTAATCCCTTTTTCATTTGCTCGACAAACACCTTCCCAACTTGAAATACCATTATCAACTGTCACGATCAGCGCAGGATTTAGTTGGGCAGCCACATCCACAATTTCTGGAGTCAAGCCATAACCAAACTCAAAACGATTAGGCACTAAATACGAGACTTTATGCGCCCCCATTTTCCGTAAACATTGAACTGCCAAAGTGGTACTAGTCGCGCCATCAGCATCAAAATCTCCAATAATCAAAATATGTTCTTGAGAGTTAAGCGCCTGGATGAGACAGGTAACTGCTTGATGGATATTACTTAACTGTTGGTATGGCTCTAGCTTCTCTAATCCTTTTTCCAGATCTTGCATGGAGGTAATTCCCCTTGCATGATAAATCCGTTGTAAAAGGGGATGAATTTCAGTTGATAAATCACCTGCAATGATCACTCTTCGCTTAATCTTTTTTTTCATGTTCTTCCTTGTTGGATTTTTTACTTCACAGGTCGTCCCGCCCCCGGACTTGATCCGGGATCATCGCGGGATCCAGAAACTTCATTTACGCCTAAAGAGTTTTGCAAGAAAAGATGTTTTGCGGCTACTCCAATGATATTGATCGCCAGCACCAGTATAAATAGAGAGTTTATGGATTCTACCTTCATAATAATTGAGTAGTAAATTGAATAATAAATCTGCAATGTTCGCATTATTATCAAAATGATTAACAGCAATCAGATAATTCCCCGTAGATTCGAAAGAATTATTTTTAAAAGTTTGAATTGGAAAAATAGGAACAGCTTGATTGCTTTGTTTTACCATACCGTTAACAAAAGAATGATTACTCCAAATGGCTGAGTAAGGTCTTATTTGAAATGAGGAATCAAGCTTGCCTTCTCCCCATGGCCACACACTATTAATAACTGGTTTTCCTTGCTGCTGACGCACGACATTAATCGAATGATCAAACAACAACATTTGTAGTTCGGTAATCAACTTATTCCAATTATTTTTCTCAGCTCCGGAAGGAAGATAATCGCGAATATCTTTCGCAACGACTTGAAGCAACGGTTGAGTGCAAATTTTGAGGTCGTCATTGAATTTTAGATACCATTCCTGTGGGCTTCCATAGAGCAAAGCTAAATCGTCTTCGATCAGTAAATTGTTTAAAGTACTTATTAATTGTTTACTTTCACTTTCAGTCAAAACCAGATGATCTCTGCCAACTAAACAAATATTCCCTGCATCCACCAGAAGTTCAACGGGATCTACGTGCAACCACAAACCTTCACGAGCATCAAGACCATTTCCTAAGGCGCTGATTGCAGCAAAAGCAGGAGGTTTTTGCTCCTCGGTCAGTAGGTCAAACAAAATAGCTTCGCCAAATAATTTGGAATTGATTTTCTGATTAGGCGCCCCGATAGGCTGCGGCAAGAACTCGTTAAATAAAAAAGTTTCTGACTGCAAAAAAGCAGGTAGCGCTATGGTGACTGAAGTGCGTATCGGTTGTTTATTCATGCGACGACGAGCTGTTCGTCAGCCAACATTTTTTGAATTCGCGAAACGGCTTGTGTAATTCGTTGTGCATTCTGAATAAGACTAAAACGAACATGACTATCCCCTTCTTGACCAAAACCAATACCCGGCGAAACGGCAATATTCGCTTGCAACAATAATTGCTTTGCAAACTCAAAGGAGCCTAAGGCCTGATACTGATCGGGTATTTTTGCCCAAACAAACATACTAGCTCTTGGTATATTACAGTCCCAACCACTTTCCTGCAGACCAGCGCAAAAAACATCACGACGTTGTTGGTAAATATCGCGAATTTGGGAGACACAGTCTTGATCCCCGGTAAGCGCTGTGATGGCTGCTTCTTGGATAGGTGCAAACATACCATAATCCAAATAAGATTTCATTTTGGTCAGTGCCGCTACCAACTTCTCATTGCCACACATAAAACCCACCCGCCAACCTGGCATGTTGTAGGCTTTTGATAAGGTGTAACATTCCACAGCAATGTCCTTGGCGCCTGGTACCTGCAAAATAGAGGGAGCCACATAACCATCAAACACTAAGTCAGCATAAGCTAAATCGTGCAAAATATAACCGCCATATCGCTTAACGACATTGACAACTTCTCTAAAGAAATCGAGCTCAACACAAGCCGCGGTTGGATTAGAAGGAAAATTTAGTACCAAAATCTTAGGTCTTGGCCCTGCCCCTTCATATTGAGCAATAATTTGTTTGAGAAAGGCCTGCAAATCTTGAGTCAAAGGTATGTGCTTAACATTGGCACCCGCGATGGTGAATGCATAGGTATGAATGGGATAAGCAGGAGAAGGTACTAATGCAATATCGCCTGGCGAAATCATGGCTAGGGCTAAATGCGCTATTCCTTCTTTAGAACCGATGGTAATAATGGCTTCTCGTTGCGGATTAATAACAACATTAAATTTTGACTGATACCATTGGCTAATTGCCGTTCGTAGTCCATCAATACCCTTAGACAATGAGTAACGATGGTTCTCAGGCTTATGGGCTGCAGTAATGAGCGCATCGACGATATGTTTTGGAGTAGGCTGATCGGGATTCCCCATGCCAAAATCAATCACATCTTGACCCTCTTGAATCGCTGCTTGTTTCATATCAACAAGACTATTAAAAATATATTGGGGTAATAAACTTAAACGATAAAAATCAGACATAGCAGCTCTCAGACTCACAGTAACCAACAAACACTAAATAGTAACAAAAAAAGAGATTGGCTACACACCATTTCGTGCCCGGGCACGGTGGAATTCAGGACGACGCAAGAAACCATGTTATAATTTATAAATAGTCACTAGGAAAATTTTATGATTGTAAATCAAGACCATAATCATGGAGATTATGAAATTCATTCTTATGAACCGGGCAAAATAAAGGTCAATGAGGCCCTCTACGACCGAAGTATTATTGTTAGCACTCATGAGTTGCAGGAGTGGCAACCGCAACGTTTTGATGAATTAAGTCTTGACTGTTTTGCACCGATTTTGGCATTGAACCCAGAGGTAGTTTTACTGGGTACGGGTGACAAACTCATTTTTCCGGACGCCAAACTCTTAATTCCTTTTTATGAGGCCCAAATTGGTATAGAAATTATGTCCACATTAGCCGCTTGTCGAACATTTAATGTTCTGATGTCAGAAAGTCGCAATGTTGTAGCAGGTTTATTAATTCGGTAGAAAGCGATGAAAAAAAGATTTTGTTTTGTGATGGCGCAATTAGATTTTTTAGTAGGTGATATAGAAGGTAACGCCGAAAAAATTATTACCAATGCCATCGAAGCTAAAGCTAAATACAATGCAGATTTAGTTATTTTTCCAGAACTCGCTCTAACGGGTTATCCAGCGGAAGATTTACTACTACGTGCTGGATTATACAAAAGGGTCGACCGCGCTCTTGAGTACATACAAGCAACTCTTAAAAATATTGATCTATTGTTAGGCTTTCCATTGATCGTCGACAAAAAAATCTATAATGCCGCCGGCCTAATTTGCAATGGCAAAATGGTTGCGACCTACTTTAAAAATCATTTGCCTAATTATGCTGTTTTCGATGAAGTTCGTTATTTCGAACCGGGCACAAAGCCGCTGGTAGTAAATTATAAAGATTTACCGCTTGGCATTACTATCTGTGAAGATTTATGGCGCAAAGGCCCATTTGTTCACACAATTGAAGCGGGAGCAAAAATGGTGATTAGTTTAAACGCTTCACCATTTGATATTCACAAACACGAAGCTCGCATCACTATGCTACAGAATCGAACGCGTGAGTCAGGTGTACCTGTGTTATATACGAACTGCATTGGCGGCCAAGACGAATTAATATTTGATGGCGATAGCTTAGTTGTGGATGGTAAAGGTGTAGTCTATCAGCGCGGCCCCTTTTTTGAAGAGTCTCTTATTCCGGTAACCTTTGAATTCGATACAAATAACAATACCTTCGAATTTTCTAAACAAGATCTGGAAATAGCGCTGCCCATTGAAGAACGTATTTATAAAGCGCTGGTACTAGGCGTTAGAGATTATATCCAAAAAAACCATTTTCCAGGCGCGATTATTGGTTTATCTGGCGGCATCGACTCGGCTTTAACTCTCGCAATTGTTGTCGATGCCATTGGTGCTGAACGTGTCGAAGGCGTACTGATGCCTTCAAGATTTACGCAGCAAAAAAGTATTGATCTTGCGCTCGAACAAGCGAAGCTCCTTAATGTCAAAACTTCAGTTTTAGCCATTGAATCCGTTTACTCGACATTTTTAGAGGTGTTAGCGCCTGAGTTTGAAGGACTGCCCCAAGACATCACCGAAGAAAATTTACAAGCACGATGTCGAGGTGCATTGTTAATGGCGATCTCCAACAAAAAAGGAGCAATTGTATTATCTACTGGTAATAAAAGTGAATTAGCGGTGGGGTATTGCACACTTTACGGCGATATGGTCGGCGGTTTTTGTGTACTCAAAGATATCCCAAAGACTTTAGTTTACAAACTGTCTCATTATCGTAATCAAATTGGAGAAGTCATCCCTCAAGGTATTATTGACCGCGAACCGACCGCTGAACTTGCTGATAATCAAAAAGACAGTGATAGCTTGCCACCATACGAAATACTTGATCAAATCTTAGAACTCTACGTGGAAGAGGATAAAAGTCCCCATGACATTGTTGCTAAAGGATTTGATAAGGAGACGGTCCACAAAGTCGTGCTTATGGTAGATCGCAATGAATATAAACGCCGACAAGCGCCCCTAGGTGTTCGAATTACCACGAAGGCATTTGGTAGAGATCGACGTTACCCAATTACATCCGGTTATAGCCGCTATTTGCGATAGTTTCGACATTTTAGCTGTCATTTTAAGCGTTATCCCCTCTCCCACTTGTGGGAGAGGGTTAGGACGAGGCCCTTCATCCGGCCTTCGGCCCCCTTCTCCCACAAGTGGGAGAAGGGAAAAAATACTTAGGTTGACGCCGATGCGCGTAAGCGGGAATGACAGCTAATAACAATACTAGAAGATTCTTACAAACCCTTAACAGCCGCAGGGTAATTCAGTCGCAACACTTGCAGCGCTTCATTTGCTTGTTCAGTTTCGCCTAGCGCCCGATAAGAACGTACCATGATCATCAATGCCCGAGGCACTTCGCAGGTACCGCAAAGATGTTGCACTACATAGCTTGCTCGGTTCGCGGCAGCCACATAAGCATTACGGCTAAAGTAAAACTCAGCGGTTTGGAGTTCACGACGAGCGATCAGATTTTTGATGTGCATCATCCGCTTTTGAGCATCACAGGCATAAGGAGAATTCGGATATAGCTGGATAAGCTTTGCAAAATCAGAAAACGCTGATTGGGTGTTACTGAGGTCCCGTTTGGCAGGATCACAAGGGAAGGCATTATAAATCCAAGAATGATTGTGCTCCATATTAATCACACCACGGATATATAAAACGTAAGCGGCCTTCTCACACATTGGATAGAGCCTGATATATCGATCCGTTGCTGCAATCGCAGATTCGTAATCGTTGGCTCTATAGTAAGCAAAAATCAAATTTAAAAGCGCCTGTTCGGCTCTACAATCAAATGGGTAAAGCGCATCAAACGCCTCAAATTCAGAAATCGCATCTTTGTAATGTTTTTTCTGTAGCGACCTTTCACCTTTACAGAAAATCGCTTCAGCAGATTTCCCTCGATAGGCATCCGCCCCGACTGGGTTTGTGGTACAACTGGCAAAGATTGGCAAAATAGCTAAAAGCATTAAAAACTTATATTTCTTCATATTCTTTCTTTAGAGTTTGATTGCGTTTAAAATCAAGTAAGCAGCCATCTTACTTTGCCTGCCCACTATACCTACTAAGTATTAAGGTAGAGATTATAAACAATATGTAATGGCTGGCGTCAATTACTTTTCAATGTGAAAAATTATGCATAACATTCACTTACACCATATTATCGACGAACAACTCGCAGGTTTGCGCCTAGATAAAGCGCTTGCCATCGTATTCCCCCAGTATTCTCGGGCACAATTACAAAGCTGGGTGGAACAAGGATTTACCACTTTAGACCATAAGGTTGTGACCAAAAATAAACAATTGGTCTATCCGGGACAGGTAATTGAAATCACCGCGACTCTTGAAGAACAGGAACGCTGGGAGGGAGAAGAAATCCCTCTAGATATTATCTACGAAGACGAGCAGCTCATTGTTCTCAATAAGCCACCGGGACTTATCGTCCATCCAGGGGCAGGTAACCCTAAATCTACTTTGGTCAATGCCCTCCTCCATTACGATCCCAATTTAAACAAACTGCCACGTGCTGGTTTAATTCACCGGCTAGACAAAGATACTTCAGGGCTCCTGTTAGTGGCAAAAACATTGACCTCGCAAACTGAACTATCAAAACAAATGCAAGCTAGGGAAATTCAACGCATCTACCACACTATCGTAAAGGGCCATCCGATGCTTTCTGGCACCATCAATCTACCTATTGGCAGGCATCCCACTGCGCGCACCAAGATGGCAGTATTACGAGCGGGAGGCAAAGAAGCTATTACTCATTATCAACTATTAGAAAAATTTCCAGCTCATTCTTACCTCGAGGTGAAATTGGAAACAGGAAGAACCCACCAAATCCGAGTGCACCTGGCATACATTCATCATCCTGTCTTAGGCGATCCTGTTTACAGTAAGCAATTAAAAAATAGTCGCTTAACTAAAGAAGCTAATGAAATAGTTAACAATTTTAAACGCCAAGCACTTCATGCTAAAAAATTGGTCTTTCTTCACCCTACTACTGGGCAGATTTGCAATTTTGAAACACAGGTACCATCTGATTTTCAAGCCCTATTAGACGCTCTTCGTACGATTGAGAATCTTCGAAGTTGCGAATAGGATTGCGAGTATATGTCTAAAAATATTTTACAGGCTTCTAAGACCTACCTAGAACAAACCCTAGGCTTACTGGACAGGCATCAAGATTTCGTATTTTGGATACGAGATCGTGAAATGACAAGACAAATTTATGCAGGGAATAACTTTGAAAAAATTTGGCAACGAGATCCTGAAATTATTATCAAATTTCCACTTCTATGGCTCGATTACCTCGAGCCAAGTGGTAAAGACTTTTACATGGCACAGTTGCAAGAAAGACATAACCATAATTACAATGATTCTAACGTCAATCTTATCTATTACCAAATCATCACGCCAGATAATTCAATTCGATATATTTTAGACAACTGTTTTAAATGTATTGATAATGAAAATACTATTTATATTGTCGGTGTGGCGAAAAAGATATCGCAACAGTCATGGGAAGCTATCGATAAAAACAAAAAAAATGTGATGAAAGAAATTGACACGGAGGTTGAAGAAGAATTATTTAAGATCTTAAAATTAGCCTTTGGAATCGTCAAATTTAAAAAGAAGGAATTTTTTGATACTGTAATTGAAAATTTTCAAGAAAAAATATTAGCTATGCCCTTTAACTTTACAAAAAGGGAACTAGAATGTTTATATTATTTGTGTTTAGGAAATACCGCAAAAGAAATCGCTAAAATAATGTCAATTTCATACCGAACAGTTGAAATCTATATAGACAAAATCCGAGAGAAGACCCAAACGAAAAATAAAACTACAATTGTTGCCAAATTTTCGAAGTATCTGAACACGGCTAATATTGACTAGACACAAACCTCTTATCGTTTGGCTTGTTTATGAATATTACTGCGTGTCGGTCTTCGTTCATGGAGTGGTTGTTGATCCCTTTGTGGTTTATGAAAACTTAGACGCCCAAATTGTACAGCGCTCTGT